>SYID01000180.1 GCA_005798925.1 Verrucomicrobiota bacterium | reverse complement strand
TTCGCGGCCGATGGAGTCGGCGATCACGAGACGTTTCTTGCCGCGGACGGAAGGCTCGAAGCGGACCGTACCGTCGATCTTGGCGATCTCGGCGGCGTCGCGCAGCTGAAGACCCCGGAGATCAAGTCCAAGGGCAAGGGCCTCGTCCAGTACGTGGACCTCACCACGGTCGCCGTCGGCGACAAGTTCATCGCCGTCAACGGCAACGGGTCGATCCGCCTCCTCAACGAGGCCGGTTCGCCGACCGAGGAATACCGCATCGTCGCCGGCTCCGTCGTCGGCGTCGAGGACGGCAAGCCCGTCGACAAGGGCGTGCTCATCGCCGCGTGGGATCCGAATTCCACCCCGATCATCGCCAACGGCGACGGCAAGATCCGCCTCGTCGACATGATCTCCGGCGTGACCTTCACCGAGGAACGTGATCCGTCCAACAACACGTTCTACAAGTCCGTCATCGAGCACTCCGACGAGCAGAACCCGCAGATCCAGATCATCGCCGCCAACGGC
This sequence comes from Verrucomicrobiota bacterium, assembly GCA_005798925.1. Classification (GTDB taxonomy): domain Bacteria; phylum Verrucomicrobiota; class Verrucomicrobiia; order Opitutales; family UBA953; genus UBA953. The sequence goes on along the minus strand of SYID01000180.1, from coordinate 10,925 downwards.
AAGGAGGTCGGCTCCTTCTCGATCCCCGCCGGCGCCCGCGTCGAGGTGGACGAAGGCGACAAGGTCAGCCGCGGCTCCATCGTCGCCAAGATCCCCCGCCAGGCCGCCAAGACCCAGGACATCACCGCCGGCCTGCCGCGCATCTCCGAGCTCTTCGAGGCCCGTCCGCCCAAGGACGCCGCCGAGATCGCCAAGATCGACGGTACGGTCCGCTTCGAGCCTTCCGTCCGCGGCAAGAAACGTCTCGTGATCGCCGACTCCATCGGCCGCGAAGAGGAGCATCTCATCCCGCACGGCAAGCACATCATCGTCGCCGCCGGCGACAAGGTGAAGCAGGGCCAGGTCCTGACCGACGGGGCCGTCGATCCCCATGACATCCTCGACATCCTCGGACAGTCCAAGGTGCAGGATTACCTCATCACCGAGATCCAGAAGGTGTACCGGACCCAGGGCGTCGTCATCAACGACAAGCACATCGAGATCATCGTCTCGCGCATGCTCCGCAAGGTCCGCATCACCGAGCCGGGAGACTCCGACTACCTCTGGGGTGAGCAGGTGGACCGCACGCTCCTCGCCGAGAACAACCGCTCCATCAACGAACGCGGCGGCCAGATCGCCGAGTCCGAGCCGATCCTCTTGGGCATCACCAAGGCCTCCCTCGAGACCGAGTCCTTCATCTCGGCCGCTTCCTTCCAGGAGACGACCCGGGTTCTGACCGACGCCGCTACCATGGCCAAGCGTGACAATCTGACCGGCTTCAAGGAGAACGTCATCATGGGTCACCTTGTCCCAGCGGGAACGGGCCTGCCTGCCTACCGCCGGATTCGCGTCTTCCAGACCCCGGTGGAAGCCTAAAGGGGCTTTCTTAGGAAATCCGGACCCCGCCCGATAGGGCGGGGTCTTTGTTTTTGAGCTCCACCGGCATCTTTGGGGGTTGCTGACCTGCCCTGAAAGCTTATCAAATTTTCACCCCAAGCCATCCCTATGTCCCGCTTCCTCCTCGCTGCTTCGGCCCTCGTGCTTTCCTCCGCCGCCCAAGGCGCCAACTGGATTCCGACCTCGCCGTTGATTCAGATCGGCAATGACTGCGATATCTTCTTCACCGCCTCCGCGCAGCTCGAGGTCACCGACAACCTTTACTCGGGGTCCGTCAAGAAGTCCGCCACCAGCTGGCTCCTGACCCCGGGCCTGGCCCTCGAATACGGTCAGGACTCCGCCCTGAGCGTTGAATTCAAGGCCAGCCGCATGTTCGTGAATTTCGCCGGCGCGGAGTTCAACGGCTTGGAAGACGATCGCGACGCCCTGAGCCTGGCCGTCACCTTCGCCGACGGCGGCCCGCTCAAACTGTCGCTCAGTTCCTCCTATCGCGTCACCGCCCGTAACGACGACCTCCAGATGCAGGGCGTCGGAGCGGCCGTCATCGGCGCGACGCTCGTCCGCCAAGCCAATTATGCGCACAATCTGAGGGCGGATTATAAGCTCACCGAGCGTCTCAGCATCGGTCTGGGCTACGGTAACTCCTTCAATCAGTACCTTGATCCGGTCACGTTGGTGTCGAGCGGCCTTTCGACCTACAACACCAATCCGCTGACCGAACTCAACACGCAGTCGATGCCCCTCAGCTTCGACTATCAGGCCTTCGAGAAGCTCCGTTTCGGCGTCGTCCTGCAGCATGACGTCACCGATTTTTCCGCCGCGCCTTACCTGAGTTCCGGCACCGGCGCCGTCAATCCGCGCCCCGCCTTGCAGAACCAGCGCCTCGAGAAGGACTTCTACGGCCTCACCGCCAACGGCCAGCTGACCGAATCGGGCAAATTGAACGGCGTCATCCGCGTCGGTTTCAACCGTTTCAACTACGACAACACCTCGGCGCAGACCAATCCCTCCTACTCGATCGCTTTGACCCACGCCCTCGCCGAACGTCTCAGCCATTCGCTGACTCTCGGCCGGGACATCTCCGCGTCGACCACCAACGGACGCATCGACAGCCGGACCTACAACTACGGGCTTAACTTCACCGCCGCGGAGGATCTGGATCTGAGGTTCTCGGTCGGCAAGAGCGACGTCGAGGTCGAGGCCAACGGCCTGACCACCACCATCGATACCTGGACCTACGTGCTTAGCGCGAATTACAACTATTCGGCTCACTGGAGCTTCCAGGCCTCCTACAACTTCACCGACGCCAAGGCCTCGAACGCGTCGTCGACGTTCGACTCCAACACCTTCTCGGTGTCGGCCGCCTTCCGGTACTGATCTCAGGTCTTGCTCCGGATGTCGCCCTTCCGACGAATGGTGACGCATGTCGCCGGCCGCCGACTCCGTCGCCGCCGTTCGGTCCGGACGGCTTTTTCTCAGGCCTTCGCCGGCCAAGTCCCCGGGCCGGTTGACTGACTCCCCGCCGAAACTTAACGTCCTTCCATGCTTAACGCCTTCGTCCGCCTCCTCGGCGCCACATGCGCCGCCTTGTTGCTGGCGGCCTGCGCCGTTTCCGGCGGCGCCGGACCCGCTGCCGGACCCGCTGCCGGACCCGCTGCCGGACCCGCTGCCGGGGCCGCCGGGACCGACAACGTCCTGACGGTCGGCCGGGTATCGCCCGACCCCGCCCCTGCGCCCTCGGCTCAGCCTTCCGCTGAGCGCGTCGCGACCACCGCCCCGACTTCGCCCTCGGCCGAGCCAGCCGACGGCCAGAACAGCTACCGGCTGCGGGCGCGTGATTTCATCCGGGTCGTCGTGATCAACGAGCCCGACACTCAGATCGAGCGTCGCATCAATCCGGACGGGACCATCGACATCCCTTTCCTGAAGAAGCTCGTTCCTGTGGCGGGACTGACCTTGACGCAGGCCCAGGTCGAGCTGGCCGGCCAGTTCCGCCTCTATTTCAAGAAGCCCCAGGTCGCGATCTCCATCGTCAGTTACGCCGAGCGTCGCGTTTACGTCTCCGGCTACGTCGGCCGCCCCGGACCGATCGCGATTCCGCCGGAGGAGACGATCACCCTCGGCCGGGCCCTCGCGATGGCCGGCGGCATCCTCCCGCGCGGCAATCGTTCCGAAGTCACCATCAAACGGGCCCGCCCAGGGTCTCCTCTGGTGATCACCAAGGACGTGCGCCGGATCGACGACGGCGACGAGCCGGATTTCGTCCTTGAGGACGAGGACCAGATCTACGTCCGCGACAGCCGCATCTGACCTTACCATGCCTACCCCCGATCCCGCCTCCGACCCGCGTCAACCGGGGCCTGCCCGACCTGGTTCCCGGTCTTACGGTCCTTATGGCGCCTATGGTCCTCCCGGGCCCGGAGGGCAGGGCTATGGTTACGGCGGTTACGGCGGTTATGGCGGCTACGGTGGTTACGGACCGGAAGCCCGCCTGCCGGGCGGCTCCGGCAAGCCGGGCGGCTCCGGCAATCCGTTCGCGGCCTATCTCGTCATGTTGCGCGAGCGTTATTGGTGGGTCATCCTTTCGATGCTCGTCTTCCTGACGCTGGCCTTGCTGAACACTTTCAACACGCGGGCGGAATACCGGGCGACGGGTCGCCTGCGCGTCTTCCGGCTCACCCCGAACATCAACGGAGGAAACTCCTCCGCCGAAGACAACTTCAAGATCATCTCCAACGACGACTTCTTCACCTCCGTCGAGGCGATGCGCAGCGCCAACATCATCGAAGGCGTCGCCAAGCGGCTGACGACCGCCGAGCGCAAGCTGGTCCTCGAGCCCTACCAGGCCGGCAACATCTTCTCCGGCCCGTTGACCGAGCAGGAGGTCTTCGCGAAGCAGCGCGGCATCACGCCGCAGCGCCAGACCCTGATCGTCAACATCGACTTCACCCATCCCAACCGCGACCTGGCCCGCCAGGTCGCCCGCCTGTTCTGCGAATCGATCCAGAAGTACAGCGAGGACGAGCGCCTCATCGTCACCAACCCGCTCGTCGAGAAGGCCCGCATCGAGATCGAGACCTTGGACGACAAGGTCCGGCGGCTCTACGAGCAGAAGAACGAGCTCATCAAGACGCAGAAGCTCCTCTCCATCGCGAAGGACACCAACACCCTGACCACCGAGCGATCCGTCCTCGTCAGGGACCGCGAGGAGACCCGCAAGCAGATCGACGAAAACGAGATCCTCGTCTCGGTCATCGCCGCTTACGAGAAGGAAGGGCGCCCGATCGGCGACATCCCGCAGATCCGCGCGGACGCCGACGTGGCGGCCGCCCAGACGGCCATCGGCGCGTCGAAGATCCGCATCGGGCAGATGATGGAGACCTATACCGACCAGCATCCCAAGCTCGTGGCCGAACGCGAGGCCCTCAACCAGCTGGAGCGTCAGCACAAGGACGCCGTCGTGCAGGCCGTGAAGTCCCGCCGGGCCTCCCTCGAGAACGCCAAGGCCCGGCATGAGGCGATCCTCCGCAACCTCGCCGCCAAGGAAGAGGAGATCTCCAAGCTCCAGGCCGCCAACGTCGAGCTGGAGCGCGTGGACAAGGAGGTCCGCGCCAGCGAGGAATTCCTCTCCCGCCAGAAGCTCAACTACGAGGAGGCCAAGCTGCGTTCCTCGACCTCCGGCACCAGCACCTCGATCCGTATCCTGGACCTGCCTTCCGTTTCCGACAAGCCCATCAACAAGAACTATTATTTCAGCGCCCTCGTCGGCCTCGGCGTCGGCCTCGTCTTCGGGGTCGCGCTCGCCGTCGTGCTCGGCACGCTCGACGACCGCATCAAGTCGGCGCGGGACGTCGAAGGCGCCCTGGGTCTGCCGCTCATCGGCACCGTCCCGCAGGTCCTCCGCGTGGCCGGACCTGACCGGGCCCTGCTCGGCCGCCAGGACAAGGACCGCATCGCCGTCGAGGCGATCTGCTCGATCTACTCCGCGCTCAAGGTCAACCCGGCCGTCTCCAAGGCGCGCGTCTTCCTGGTCACCTCGACGCGTCCGGGCGAAGGCAAGACCTTCGTGACGACCAACCTCGCCTTGGTCTTCGCCCAGAACGCCGAGCGCGTGCTCGTGATCGACGCCGACCTGCGCCTGCCCAACGTCGGCCCTTCCTTGGGCCTGAAGGGCGAGGCCGGGCTGAGCAGGTGGTTCAACGGCGAGATCTCCCTCGAAGAGGCTACCGTCCGCGACGTCGCGCCGGGCCTCGATGTCATCCCGGTCGGGATGGTCTGCAAGAACCCCACCCAGGTCATCAATCACCCGAAGTTCCTCGCCTTGCTCGAGGAGCTCCGGGGCCGTTATGACCGGATCTTCATCGACTCTCCGCCGATCGGCGCCGTCTCCGACGCGCTCCATCTCCTGCGCCGGGCCGACGGCGTGATCTACGTCGTGCGCTACAACACCGTCAACCTCCGCCATGCCGTCGCCTGCCTCGGACGGCTGCGCGACGCCCAAGCCCGCGTGCTGGGCGTGGTCCTCAACGCGATGTCGTTGCGCATGGCCTCGGACTACACCGACACCTACGACTCTTCCTACCGCAAGTATTACGTCGACGAGCCCGCCGGCGAGGAAGACCGGCCCCGCGCCTGACCCCCCGCATGCGCAGCCTGTTCTTCCTCGCCGCCTTCCTGCTCGCCGGTTGCCAGACCGCGCCGGTCACCGGGCGTTCCCAGTTCATCCTCGTCGACGAGGCGGACGTCGCCTCGCTCTCCGCGGCGGAGTTCTCGAAGATGAGGAAACTGCCCGCCGATCCCCGCCTGCCGAAGCTGCGCGAGATCGGCCTCAAGATCGTCGCGGCGGCCCGGCGCGACGACAAGGAGGGCGTCCTGCCGCCGGCTTCGCGGTGGGAGTTCGCCGTCATCGACGACAAGTCGCCCAACGCCTTCGCGATGCCGGGCGGCAAGATCGGCTTCCACACTGGGATGTTCGCCTTCGCGCCCACGGACGCCGACCTCGCGGTCATCCTCGGCCATGAGGTCGCCCACGTCATCTGCCGCCATGGCGCGGAGCGCGTCTCCCAGGCCGTCGGCGTGGCGATGGCCGCCGCGGTCGCCGATGAGGCGACGAAGAATTCCTCGGCGAAGACCCGCTCGGCCTGGATGGCCGCGGTGGGCGTGGGAGCCCATTACGGCGTCCTGCTGCCTTTCAGCCGCGGGCACGAATCCGAGGCTGACCGCCTAGGGCTGCTCTTCATGGCGCGGGCGGGCTATGACCCGGCCGCCGCCCCGGCGTTCTGGACGCGTTTCGGCCAGGCTGGCGCGAAGCCGCCCGAATTCCTTTCGACCCACCCGTCGGACGAGACGCGCGTGCGCCAGCTGCGGTCCTGGTTGCCCGAAGCCCGCGCGCAGATGCCGAAGCGCCCTTGAGCCGGCTCAGCGGGCCGGCGGCGCGAGAGGGCAGCTCAGATAGACCCCTTGCGGATCGTTGAGGGCGCGCAGCGAGCGGAGCCAGCGGGCGTTCGCCCGGAGGAAATCCACGGCGGGGTCCGTGGTCGCCTTGGCGAACAAGGGGGTCTCGTCTTCGTCGTCCGCGAGCAGCTGCTGGAGGAAGGATTCGCGGCCGGCGTGCAACGCGGGAATCTGCACCCATGCGGCTTCCTCGAGCCGGGCAAGGGTCTTGGCTTCGCGGAGGGCGTCGCGCAGCCCGCCGAACTTATCGACGAGCTTCAGGCCGCGCGCGTCTTCCCCCAGCCAGACCCGGCCTTGGGCGATGTCGTGCACGCCGTCGCGCTTCAGGCCGCGTCCCTCGGCGACGATGCGCAGGAAATCCTCGTAGACCGCGTCGACCGAAGCCTGCACGATCGCCAGTTCCGCGGGCGTGGCCGGCCGGTGCTCGGCCAGAAGGTCGGCGTATTCGCCGGTCTTCACGCCGTCCGTGCCCAGGCGGATCTTGCTCGCGAGCTCCCCGTAGTTCAGGTGGAGTCCGAAGACGCCGATCGAGCCCGTGATCGTCGCCGGGTCGGCCATGATGACGTTGGCGCGGGCCGCGACGTAATACCCGCCGCTGGCCGCGACGTCGCCCATCGAGACCACCACGGGCACGCCTTTCTTGCGCAGCAGGCCGACTTCGCGGGCGACGACGTCGCTGGCGAAGGCGGAGCCGCCTGGGCTGTTCACGCGCAGGACCACGGCCTTGAAGTCGTCGTCGCCGCGTACCATGCGCAGGTCGTGCGCCAGACGGTCGCCGCCGGCCTCGTAGGCGCCGCCCCAGCCGTCCACGATCTCCCCCTCGGCATAGATCAGGGCGATCTTGCCGCCGCGCGAAGGCAGGGCGACCTTGCGGGCATAGCGGTGCAGGCTGATCTTGCGGAAGGAGGTCCCGGTGTCGTCGGCGGCCGCTCCGGCCTGGCGGACGCGATCGACCAGTTCGTCGCGGTGCAGGGCGGCGTCGGCGAGCTTGAGTTCGACGGCCTTCCGCGCCGCGAAGACGCCGGCCGTGTCCACGGCGCGGGCGAGCGACTCAGGGCTCAGCGAACGCGACTTGGCGACGTCGCCGAGCACGCGCTTCCACAGGCCCCCGTAGAGCGCTTCGGCCTGCTCCCGGGCTTCGGCGCTCATCGTCCCGCCGACGTAGGGCTCCACGGCCGACTTATATTTGCCGACCTTGGTCACCTGCACCCCGAGACCGAGCAGCCGGAGCGTCTCGCCGAAGTAGAAGTCGAAGGAGGCGAGCCCCTTGAACTCCAGTTCGCCGCTGACGTGCACGTAGGCCTTGTCCGCGACGCTCGCGAGGAAGTATTCTCCTTGCGAGGCGTTCTCGAGCCAGGCGATGACGGGCTTGCCGCTGGACTTGAAGGCGGCCAAGGCGCGCCGCAGTTCGGCCATCTGCGCGATGCCGGCGTCGAGGCCGCCGCTCAGGAGGATGCCGGCGACCTGCTTGTCCTTGGCGGCGAGGTCGATGGCTTCCAGCGCCCGCAGGAGATCCAGCCGCGGGCCTTCGGCGCCGAAGAGCAGGGAGTCGAAGCCGGGCGAGCCGTGCTCGGGCGTGTCGTCGATGGCGAGACCGCCGATCACCAGCATCGATTTGGGCTTCATCGAAACCGCCGCGTGCCGGCCGTCGCCGGAAGAACCGGCGATCGCCATGACGATCACGAGGAGGAGGGCGCCGCCGGCCAAGGCGGCCAGCAGGGTGCCGAAGGCGGAAGCAAGGACGGATTTGAGGAATTCTCTCATGGGCGGGTCATGGCGTCGTCCAGATGATGCTTCCATGCTTTCTTTTCGCCAACCCAAAGCACGTTTTTCACACGCGGTTTCCTCTCGATGCCGCCCGCGCGCGGCCTATTTTCAAGGTCATGTCAGAGCCTACGTCCTCGGCCGGCGCCGCCACCTCCCGCAAGGCCCTGGCCATCAACCTTGACCGCTCGGCCTACGGCGCTTTCGCCGAGATCGGGGCCGGCCAGGAGGTGGTCCGTCATTTCTTCAAGGCGGGCGGCGCCTCCGGTACCGTGGCCAAGAGCATCTCGGCTTATGACATGCGCGTCAGCGACGCGATCTACGGCCACCCCCAGCGGTACGTCTCCCGCCAGCGCCTCGAGCAGATGCTCGACCACGAATACGGCCTGCTGGTCGACCGGTTGAAGGCCGAACGTGGTCCGGTCACCCGTTTCTTCGCGTTCGCCGACACGGTGGCGACCACTCCGCATGACGGCAAAGGACAGGGCCACTCGTGGATCGGCGTCCGTTTCCAGGACCAGCCGCAGGCGGAACCGAGCGAGGTGATCCTCCACCTGCGGCTGTGGGACAAGGACGCGGGCCGTCAGCAGGACGCCCTCGGCGCCGTCGGAGTCAACCTCATCCACGCCGCGCTCAACACCCGCGACAGCGTCGACAGCTTCCTCCTGGCTTTGGTGGACGAAGTCGGGGCGGGCCGCGTGGAGGTCGAATTCGCCCATTTCAGCGGGCCGGCCTTCGGCGCATTCGACAACCGTTCGGCCGCCTTGCGTCTGGTCCGCCTCGGCCTCACGGACGCCGTGCTTTTCGGCCCGGAGGGCGATCCGCAGGTTCCCAGCGAATACTTCTACAAACGCTCGGTCCTGGTCGCCCGCGGCACCTTCCGCCCGGTCTCGCTGGTCAACGAGGACATGCTCGCCTGCGCGCTGCGCGCCATGCCCGACGGCGGCAAGGACGTGCTCGCCTTGTTCGAGATGTGCATCGGCTCCGACCCGCATCCGGAGGCCGAGCTCATCGACCGCATCCGCCTCGTCGGCGCCATGCAGCATCCTTTGCTGGTCACCCGGCACCGCGGCTGGTATCGGCTCCCCGCCTATTTCCGCCTGCATACCACGGGGGGCATCACGCTGGTCGCCGGCATGAACAACCTCGTCGACCTCTTCAACCCCGAGCATTACGTCCATCTCGAAGGCGGCGTCCTGGAGTCCTGCGGGCGCCTGTTCAAGGACGGCGTCCGCGTGATGGTCTACCCGATGCGGGGTGACCAGCTCCGCCGGCTCATCCTGGATCCGGTGGCGTGCAAGGTCTGTTTCCCGGACTCTTACAGCGTGGCGGAGGATTCGGTCGTGACGGCTTCCGACATCCAGATGCGACCTTCGGTCGCCGGACTGTTCCAGCACCTGCTGAACAATGGTTTCCTGGTGCCCATCGCGGGGGCGGACCCCCAGGCGATGGCCTGCCAGCCGCGCACGCTGGCCGAGCGCATCCGGAAGAACGACCCGGGCTGGGAGAAAGAAGTGCCGCCGTCGGTTGCGGTCGCGATCCGGAGCCTCAAGTTATGGGCTAGGTAGCCCATGCCCGTCACTTCACTTCCTCCCGCCCAGGACGCCGAACTCGCCCTTTCGGTCGAGCGCGCCTATCGCGAATCGCTGGTGACGGACCGGCTCGGCGCGATCTGGTCCCTGATCCTCGCGAAATGCTTCCTCGCCCAATGGGCGATCCTGCGCTTCGCGATCCCGGTCGGCGGGCCGTTCTACGTCTGGACGCTGACGCTGGTGATGGGGGCCGTCGCCTCGTTTTATTACCTGCGCGCCCATCGGGTGAAGCTGCGGCTGCTGCCGACGCATTTCCGGGTCGGCGCCGCCGTGCTCGCCGGGCTGCTCGTCGCGCTGGGTTTCGTCGCTTACGCCACCTTCGCCCTCGGGGCGCTGCCCGCGCCCGTGGCCGCCGCCTTCGCCGCGATCCTGATGGGCTCATGGTCGCTGGCCCGCGCCGCTTTGCGGCGCGCCTGGCCGCCGTTCGCCGGCGCCTTGCTCTGGTGGGGGCTGGCGGGCACCGCCCTCCGCTCGCCCGCCGAGCAGGCGCTGCTCTGGCTGGGGCTGGGGATGCTCTGCGCGCAGGCCCTGCCGGGGTTCGCCGTGGCGGCCCGGCAGGCGAACCAGCGGGTCTGATCAGGCCGCGGCCTTGCCGCCGGCGCTGTTCATGAGGTGCGTCATGAACCGTTTCATGGCGGGCGTCAGGACGCGGCCTTTGCGGTGCAGGATGGCCAGCGGTCGCGCCACGCGGCGGTCGCGCAGGCGGAGCATGACGAGCGTGCCTTGTTCGACTTCCTGGCGGATGGTGCCCTCCGGCACGAGCGCCACGCCGGCGTCGACTTCCACCGCGCGCTTGAGCGTCTCGATGTTATCGAACTCCATCGACGGCTCGAGCTCGATGCGCTGCTCGCGGAAGAACTGGTCCAGCGCCTTCCGGGTCGGGATGTCCTGGTCGAAGCCGATGAACTTGCCGCCCTGCAGGTCGGCGAGGTCGATCTCCTTCTTCGCCGCGAGCTTGTGCTTGGGCGAGCAGATGGCCACCAGCTGGTCCTCCATGAGCGGGATGATCTCGACCTGCCGCGTCTTCTGCGGGAAGGCCACGAGGCCGAAGTCCACGGCGTTGGAGATGACGTCCTCGTAGACGAGGTTCGAACGGCGGTATTCGACGCGCACGTTGACGTGCGGGAATTCCTGCATGAACGTCTTCACGTGGGGCGGCAGCTCGTGCAGGCCGATCGAGACGATGGTCGAGATGTGCACGGTGCCGCTGACGACCTTGCGCATCTCCTGCATCTCGCT
>SYID01000179.1 GCA_005798925.1 Verrucomicrobiota bacterium | reverse complement strand
GCGTTGGGCCGAGTTCGGCTTCTTCGGCGTACGGATCATGACCTGCACGCAGACGCCGCGGCGGAAGGGCGAGTTGTTCAAGGCAGGCGACTTCGACTTGGCCTTGGGTTGGACACGCGGTTTACGGACGAGCTGGTTGATGGTAGGCATGGACCTCGGTAAATAGGGAAAAGAGGGTTTGGGCATAGGGGTCGAAGCCCCTCATGCAAGCGGAAAGTGCGGGGATTTTAAGGTTTCTTTACAGGGCTTACGTCCGACCGTCGGGGTCGCGTCTTTTTTTGGCGGGACAATTATCCTCCGCCTCGCCAATAATGAGAGTTCAGCCCATGACGAACCCACGCCTGCCCTTCTTTCTCCTGCTGGGCATGTCCTGCCTCGTCGGCCTGGGCCAGCCCACCCCCCCGGCCGCCGCGCCGGCTGGCCCGATTGTCACGAATGAGGACGCCTCGGACGCGGAAATCATCATTCTGGCCGGCCTTCCCCAATCGAAAGACAAGGAGGCCATCCTTAGCTACGCCCGCCAGACCTACATCAAAGCCGACCTCATCAAGGACAAAACCCTGCTGCAGTTGATCCGTCTGAGCCTTTCGAAAATCGAAGATCAGCCCGAAAACGCGACCCAAATCCGCCAACAGCACCTGAATCAACTCGCCGATTACTTCACCCAAGAAGGCATGGCGGCCCAGGAAGCGGGCAAAATGGAGGACGCCCTGCGGCTCGCGCAAGTGGCGGTGCGTTGCAATCCGGGCAGCGCCAAATCTAAATTGTTCTATGCCAACTTCTTACACTCTATAGCCGGTCGCACTGATGACGCCGTCCAGACCCTGAAACATGGCCTCGAATTCCTTCCCGTCGATGACCCCCTCACCAAAGACTATTTGGAACGGTATTTCCAACTGCTCCAAGCCCGGGAACGGGATCAGGAAGTCATCGAAGACAGCCTGAATCTGCTGCGTAATACCAAGAATATCTCGGTCGGGATGCGCGACGTGCTTTCCCTTTCCGCCGCGACTTCGCTTTATTGGATCGGCAAGTACCCCGATGCCGTCAACCTCATCACTGCCAGTGGTTTAGAGTCAAATCCCAGCGGTCTCCTGCTCAAGGCCCGCGCGCTCTTCGAAGGGGGCAAGACCCAAGAATCCATCACCCTGCTGGAATCCAAGATCTCCGCCTTCGGAGGCCAAGCCCGTGACGCGGTGCTATCGCAGCTCGCTCGCTATCATATCCTGCTCGGTCAGCACAAGATGGCGCTGTCCGTGACGCATGAACGGATCGCCCTCGATGAGAAAGCGCCGTTTCCGCAGATCCAGAAACTCCATCTCCTGGACAGGCTGGGCAACAAAGAGGAATTCGACAAGCAGCTGCGGCTCATCTTCGGGCGCTACTCGAACAGCTCGGCGCCGATGCTGGCGCTGGCCAACTTTGCGGCCGAAAGAGGCTATGCCGAACTCACCGGCGCCATCGCCATCATCGCCGACCAGCAGGGCTTCGAACGGTCCACGTTCGGCACCTTGCACCTCGAAGCGCTCGTGCGCGGGCCGGACCCGGGCCAGGCGATCGCGCAGTACCAGCAGATCACCGCGGCGGACCGGACCTACTTCAAGGCCAAGGAGCCCCTCGTCCAGGCCTTGCTCGGCATCGCCCACCATGCCCGCGCGAAGCCCGACGCGGCGGCGACCAAGCGCGACCGCGACATCGGCGACCGCTACCTGACGGAATTCCTCAAGGCTAAGAACCTCGGTCCGGAAGCCTACCGCTCCGTCGGTCGTCATCTCCGCGTCATCCGGGCCGGCGACGCGGCGGTGCGCGTCCTCGAGGCCGGCGTGACGAATCACCCGCGCCATTCCCAGCTGCGCGCGGATTTCATCTCCGCTCGCATCCTGGCCGGCCAGACCGAGGCCTATGGCAATCGCAAGGCGATGGCCGACGAACTCGAGGCGCTGCTCGGCATGCGTCGACCATCTCCCGCGGTCTGGCAGGAGGCGGTGTCGTGGTTGCGCACGGAATCGAAGCTCCCCCCGGAACGCCTGCGCAAACTCGAAGCAGCCTGCGCCTCCCTCGTCCGCAGCAACCTCGACCCCGAGGCCCTCAACGGTTTCTGAGCCATGACGACCCTCGCCGACCGGCGGGCGCGGCTCGTCGCGGAGCTCGAGCCCTTCGCCGACCATCACGAGCGCTTCCAATACGTGATCGATCGCGCCAAGTCGGCTCCCGCCCTTCCCGCCGACCTGAGGCTCGACGCCTTCCTGATCGAAGGGTGCACGTCGAACCTCTGGCTGGTCCCCTCGCTCGAGGACGGCCTCTGCCGCTTCCGCTGCGACGCCGATTCGCTCATCACCAAGGGCGTGGCGAGCCTGGTCTGCGAATTCTACGACGGCGCCGCGCCCGCGGAAGTCGCCGCGACCGACGCCGATTTCCTGTCCGCGGTCGGCATCACGCAGCACCTCTCGCCCAACCGCCGGAACGGCCTGACCAACCTCGTCGGGAAGATCCGGGCCTTCGGCCGCGCGGCGGCAGTCGGCTGATGCGGCCCATCGCGCGGGCTTATGAGGCGGCGCGATAGTCGGGTTGGGATTTGCTCCCGACGGCGGGACGGCTGAGATGAACCCATGAGCCAGACGGAAACCGCCGCGCCCGATCGCCGCCTCTTCGGGCTGTGCTTGCTCGCCCTGGGCTGGTCGGTGCTGGTGCTCCAGGCCGGAGGCTTCACGACGAGCATCCGCGCGGGCATGGCGTTCCTCGACTGGCCGCTGTCCAACGGCTCGGTCAACCCGCCGGGCTGGCTCACGGAGATCGACAAGTTCGCCGAGCACTCGCACCGCCTCGCCGCCGCCGGACTCGGCCTGCTCTGCGTCGTCCTCGCGGCCGCCCACTTCTTCCGCGAGCCGCGCCGTCCGGTGCGCCTTGCTTCCTATGCGCTCCTCGGCCTCGTGATCCTCCAAGGGCTGCTCGGCGGGCTGCGCGTGCTGCTCGACCGCCTCAACATCGGCGGAGAGGGAAATCTCAAGGCCGTGGCCTTCGCCGTCGGCCACGCGGTCAACGCCCAGCTGACGCTCGCCTTGCTCGCGGGGATCGCCCTCGCGCACAGCGCGGCCTGGCGGCGGCCTGGCGGCGCGGCTCCGGCTTCCCTGCGCCGCGCTGGCGCGACCGCCGTCGCCCTCACGTTAGCGGTCATCGTGGCGGGGGCCGTCATGCGACAGGGACACTTCACGGCATGGGTCAGCGCCCCCGGCGAAGGCCTTTTCATCCCCGACGTCGGCGAAGGCGCGGTGTGGTGGGTCAATTTCCTGCACCGCGCCGGCGCGCTCGTCGCCGCGACGGCGGTGCTCGTCTTCGCGGTCCGCCTCGCCCGGCAAGGTTTTCCGACCCCCCGCTGGGCCTCGCTGGTCGGATTGGTCTTCCTGCAGGTCTTCCTCGGCATCGTGAGCATCCGGCTCCCGCTCAACCCGCACGTGCGCACGGTCCATCTGGTGACGGGCGCCGCGCTGTTCTCGTCGCTTTGCGCGGCCGCTTTGCTCGCCCGCAAGGCGTCCGCGGACCGGCCGGCCTGAAAGCGGCGGATTTGCCTTTAACCCCGCGCGTAAACCCGACACGACAGCATCGATGAGCGAACGTGCCGGATCTTTGCCTGCCGCCTACTGGGAGCTGACCAAGCCCCGGCTGTCGTTCCTCTCTGTCCTGACCTCCCTCGCCGGTTATTTCTGCAGCGCGCCCGCGCAACCGACCGACGCCCGCGTCCTCGTCTCCCTCGCCCTCGGCACGGCCCTGGCCGCCGGCGGCTGCGGGGCGGTCAACATGTGGTGGGAGAGCGACGCGGACGCGAAGATGGAGCGGACACGCAACCGTCCGATTCCCGCCGGCCTGATCCGCCCCGGGGCCGCCCTGCTCTTCGGGCTGCTGCTCCTGGTCGCCGGCGTGGGCCTCGTGTGGTTCGGCGCCAACCCGCTGGCCGGCGTCCTCACCGCCGCGACCGCTTTTTCCTACCTTTTCCTCTACACGCCGCTCAAGACGCTGACGTCCTGGTGCACGCTCGTCGGCTCGCTGCCGGGCGCGATCCCGCCGATCATCGGCACCGCGGCCAAGCTCGGCGCCATCGACCGCATGGGCTGGCTGCTCTTCGCGCTGCTGTTCTTCTGGCAGGTCCCCCACTTCATGGCCCTCGCGGTGATGTGCCGCGAGGACTACGCTCGTGGCGGCTTCAAGGTGGCCACGGTTGACGATCCGTCCGGCCGCTCGGCGGCGACTTGGGCGCTCGCCTTCATCCTGCCGATGATCGTCGTGGCCGGCGCCATCGCCACGAACTTCTTCCCGAGCTGGACCAGCCCCTACGTCTGGGTCTCCTTCCTCGCCGGCGCGTGGTTCTTCAAGCTCACCCTCGAGTTCGCCCTCCCGCAGCGACGGGCCGCGGCCGCCAAGCCGCTCTTCATCGCTTCGATCCTTTACCTCCCGGTCGTCCTGTTGACTCTGACGCTCAACCGGCTTTTCTGAGCCCATGGACGCCCGGGCCGCCAAGCAGGCACTGCGCGCGGAACTGAAGGCCCGCCGCGCCGCCCTCACGCCCCGCGAACTGCAGGTCGCCGGCGACGCGGCCGCCCGGCTGATCACGCAGCTCCCTGAGTGGAAGCAGGCGAAGACCGTCTGTCTCTACGCGTCCTTCGGCGGCGAACTCCCGACGGACGCCCTCCTCGCGCTCGCGCTCCTCGAAGGCAAACGCCTGCTTCTCCCGCGCGTGACGAACAAGACGACGCTCGTGCTCCACGAGGTCGCCGACCTCGGCGCGCTCCGGCCTTCCCGCCTCGGCATCCGCGAACCGAAAGCCTCCGCGCCCTGCGCCGCGCCGGCCGAAGCCGGCCTCATCCTCGTGCCGGGCCTGGGCTTCGACGGCGCCGGCCGGCGCCTCGGCTTCGGCGGCGGTTTCTACGACCGCCTCCTGGCGAAGCCCCCTCGGAAGACGTTCCTGCTCGGCCACGCCCACGCTTTCCAAGTCTTGTCGCGCCTGCCGGAAGAAGCGCATGACCTGAAAGTAAAGGCGGTCGTCACCCCGCAGGGCGTGATTCGTTGCCGGGCGCGTTAGCGCGTTTGCCAAGTCGGCGGATTCGTGTCCGATGTTGGGTCCGATGCCCGCCGCCCGACCAGACGCCATCCGCCTCCGCGGGGTCCGCCAGAACAACCTGAAGGGCTTCGACGTCGACATCCCGGTCGGCAAGCTGGTCGTGGTCACGGGCCTCAGCGGCGCAGGCAAATCCTCGCTGGTCTTCGACACCCTGCACGCCGAAGGGCAACGCCGCTACGTCGAGACGTTCAGCCCTTACGTCCGCCAGTTCCTCGAGCTCCTCCCCTCGCCGGCCCTCGATTCCGCGGAGAACGTCCGCCCCTCCGTCGCGATCAAGCAGGGCAACGCGGTCCGCACGTCGCGCTCGACCGTCGGCACGATGACGGAGCTCTGCGACTGGTTCAAAGTCTGGTTCGCCCATCGCGCCGAATTGGTCGACCCCGCCAGCGGGCAGGTCATCGTCCCGCGCGGACCCGACGCCGCCTGGTCGGATTCGCTCGCGCGCTTCCCGGGGCGGTCGCTCTCGCTCGCGTTCGCGGTCGCCAAACCAGAATCGCTGGGCTGGCCGGCCATCGCCGAAGAATTCGCCAAGGCGGGCTTCGGCCGCGCCTTCGCCGGCGGCCGACGCATCCGGCTGACGGAGGACGAGATCCCCGCCGACGCGGCCGAACTGCTCGTCATCCAGGACCGCGTGACGATCGCCCCCGACCAGGCGTCCCGCTTCCATGAGGCGGCCCTCGCGGCCTTCCGTCTCGGCGGCGCCCGCCTCCGCCTGCTCGACGACCAAGGCCACGAGCTCTCCCGCTACAGCGAGGCGCTCGAGTCGCCGGTCGACGGACGCAAGTTCCGCCCGGCCTCGCCGGCGCTCTTTTCCTTCAACTCGCCCGTCGGCGCCTGCCCGGAGTGCCGCGGCTTCGGCCGCGTCATCGGGCTCGACTGGCAGAAGATCATCCCGAACCCGGCCCTGACGCTCGCCGAAGGCGCGATCGCCCCGTTCCAAGGGACGGTCTACGGGGAATCACAGAAAGACCTCGCGCGCGCCTGCCGCAAGGCGGGCGTCCCGATGGACGTCCCGTGGAAGAAACTCTCCGCGGCGCATCGGAGGTTCGTCGAGGACGGCGAGCCGGGCTACGTCCAAGGTTCCTATGATTCGATGTGGTATGGCGTGCGCGGTTTCTTCCGCTGGCTCGAAGGCACGACCTATAAGATGCACGTGCGGGTCTTCCTCTCCCGCTGGCGCGCCTACGAATCCTGTCCGAAATGCCAGGGCCGTCGCTTCCGCGAGGAATCCCTCTTCTGGCGCTGGCAGGGCAGGTCGCTTCCCGAACTCTACGCCTCGCCGGTCTCGGATCTGCGCGCGCTGCTCGCGCCGCTCGCGCCGAAGGATTCGCGCCATCCGGCCGACCACGCGCTCGAAGCCATCCTGGCCCGCCTCGGCTACCTCGAGGCGGTCGGCCTCGGCTACCTCGCGCTCGACCGCCTGTCCCGCACGCTCTCCGGCGGCGAAGTCCAGCGCGTGAACCTGACCTCCTGCCTGGGCGCCTGCCTGGCGGACACGGTGTTCGTCCTCGACGAACCGAGCGTCGGCATGCACGCCCGCGACCTCTCGCGGATGGTGGGCATCCTCCGCGGCCTCGTCGAACAAGGCAACACGGTGGTGGTGGTCGAACACGACGAGTCCGTGATGCGCGCCGCCGACTGGCTGATCGAGATCGGCCCGCGGCCCGGCGCCGAAGGCGGGCACCTCCTCTACCAAGGCGTCCCGAAGGGCATCCTGAAGGCCAAGGACTCGGCCACGGGCAACTGGCTCTCCGGCCGACGCACGCCCGAGGCGCGCACCCCGCGCCCGATCGGCGACACGACGCCGCGGCTCCGCGTGAGCGGCGCGACGGTCAACAACCTCCGCGACTTCAGCTGCTCGATCCCGCTCGGCCGCCTGGTCGGACTCTGCGGCGTCTCGGGCTCGGGCAAGTCCACGCTGCTCCACCAAGTCATCGGCCGGCGCGACCCGGAATCGGGCGACGAAGCGACGGAACTGAAGTGGGTGAAGTTCGACAAGGAGCCGGCGGAGGTCGCGCTCGTCGACCAATCCCCGGCGACCCGCACGCCGCGCTCCAACCCGGCGCTCTACGTCGGCGCCTGGGACGCGATCCGCACGCTGCTCGGCAACTCTCCGGAAGCGAAGGCCGCCGGATTCTCGCCCTCGCACTTCTCCTTCAACGCCGGCGAAGGCCGGTGCGAACGCTGCGGCGGCGCAGGCTGGGAGACGGTCGAGATGCAGTTCGTCTCGGACGTCGCGCTCCCCTGCCCCTCCTGCAACGGCAAGCGCTTCCGCGACGAAGTGCTGGGCTTCCATTATGACGGCAAGTCCGTCGGCGACCTGCTCGCGATGTCCGTCACCGAGGCGCGCAGGTTCCTCGGCGAACGCACGCCCGCCTCCGCCCAGCTCGCCTGCCTCGAAGAAGTCGGCCTCGGCTACCTCTCGATGGGCCAGCCCCTCACGACGCTCTCGGGCGGCGAAGCGCCGCGCCTCAAGCTCGTCCGCTACCTTTCCAAGATCGACGCCCGCAAGAGCGGCGCGCTGCTGCTGCTCGACGAACCGACGACCGGCCTGCACCGCGAGGACGTGTCCCGCCTGGTGGGACTCCTGCATCGCCTGACCGAAGCCGGCCATTCGCTCATCGTGGTGGAGCACCACCTCGACGTCCTGAAGTCCTGCGACTGGCTGCTCGAGATGGGCCCGGAAGCCGGCCCCGCCGGCGGACGCCTCGTCGCCGAAGGCACGCCCGCGGAAGTCGCCCGGGCCGGCACGGTGACGGCGCGCTTCCTCGCCCAAGGGGACGACGCGTTCGCCGACGCCTCGACGGCGCCGGGCAAGCCCCGCCCGACCTTGATCACCCTGCGCGGCGCCCGCGAGCACAACCTCAAGGACGTCTCGCTCGAGATCCCGCACGGCTCGCTGACGGTCATGACCGGCGTCTCCGGCTCCGGCAAATCGTCCCTGGCCTTCGACATCCTCTTCGCCGAAGGCCAGCGTCGCTTCCTCGAGTGCGTCTCGGCCTACGCGCGCCAGTTCGTCGAACAGCTGCCCAAGCCCGACATCGATTCGCTCACGGGCCTGCCGCCCACCGTCGCGATCGAACAACGCGTGACGCGCGGCTCCGCGAAGTCCACCGTCGCGACGGTCACCGAAGTCGCCCAATACCTCCGCGTGCTCTTCGCGCGCGCCGGCGTCCTGCATAGCCCGACGACGGGCGAACCGCTCGAGGAGATGACGGAAGACGCGGTCGTGCGCCTGGTCGCCAAGCAGGCGAAGTCCCTGAAGAAAGGGTCGCTGCTCATCGCCGCCCCCCTTGTCCGCGCCCGCAAGGGCCAC
Source organism: Verrucomicrobiota bacterium (assembly GCA_005798925.1). Classification (GTDB taxonomy): domain Bacteria; phylum Verrucomicrobiota; class Verrucomicrobiia; order Opitutales; family UBA953; genus UBA953. Next base: position 7,544 of record SYID01000179.1, on the reverse strand, counting down.
CATCGCCCGCTCGCCGAATGGGCCGAGACCAAAGGTCTCCGCCTGCTCCGTTGCGACGGCGAACTGCTTAAGGTCGACGGCTTCGAAGGGCTCGACCGCTATTCCGAACACGACGTCGACGCGGTCTTCGGCGAACTCCGCGCCGACGGCCTCATCCGCCTGCCCGACGAGACCGACGAGTCCGGCGAGAAGGCCCTCCGCGCGCTCGTGCGCCAGACGCTCGCCGCCGGCAAGAACGCCTGCGTGCTCCTCGCCCCCGACGGCAGGCAGGTCGCCTATCTGTCGACGTCGCGCAGCGATCCCGCCACGGGCGAATCCTTCCCGGAGGTCGACCCGAAGCATCTTTCCTGGAACTCGCCCCGCGGCTGGTGTCCGGACTGCCGCGGCCACGGCCTCGAGGTCACGACGTTCTCGTCCGACGAAGAAGAATCCATCAACGAGAACGCCATCGCGGACCGCGTCGGTGAAGCGGTCTGCCCGACCTGCCACGGCGAACGCCTCGGCCCGATCGGCCGCTCGGTGAAGCTCGCCGGCCCGAAGGGACGCTCGTTGTCCCTGCCGGGGCTCCTCCGCCTGCAGCCCGACGAATCCCTGGCGTTCCTTTCCGGCCTCAGGCTCGAGGCGCGCGAGAAGGCCATCGTCGGCGCCCTGCTGCCGGAGATCGCCGCCCGCCTGCGTTTCCTCGACTCGGTCGGCCTCGGTTACCTCGCGCTCGACCGCGGCGCCGACACGCTCTCCGGCGGCGAAGCCCAGCGCATCCGCCTCGCGGCGCAGCTCGGTTCGACGCTTTCCGGCGCGCTCTACGTGCTGGATGAGCCGAGCATCGGCCTTCATCCGCGCGACAACGACCGCCTCATCGGCTCGCTCAAGGGCCTGCGCGACCGCGGCAACACGGTCCTGGTCGTCGAACACGACGAGGACACCATGCGCGCGGCCGACCTGGTCGTCGACCTGGGCCCGGGCGCCGGCGTCCACGGCGGCGAGATCGTCGCCCAAGGCACCGCGGCCGCGCTCGAGAAGCGCGCCGACTCGGTCACGGGACGCTTCCTGAAGGAGGCCATCCCGCATCCGCTCCGCGGTTCGCGCCGGCCGGTCGCCGGCAAGGGCGCGCCCGCCGCTTGGGTCCGCCTCAAGGACGCTTCGCTGCGCAACCTCAAGGGTTTCGACGTGCAGATCCCCGTCGGCCGACTGACCGTCGTCTGCGGCGTCTCCGGCGCCGGCAAGTCCACGCTCGTGACCGACCTCCTCGCGCCGGCGATCCGCGCGGCCATCGCGAAGAAGAAAGACGGCCTCACGGGCAAGGAGGCGCTCGGCGTGGTCTCGCATCTGGGCAAGCCGGCGTTCGCCGCGCTCTCCGGGCTCAAGGGCTTCCGCCAGCTGGTGGTCGTCGACCAGGAACCGATCGGCAAGACGCCGCGCTCGACGCCGGCGACCTACGTGGGCGTCTGGGACCTGATCCGCGAACGGCTCGCCTCGCTGCCGGAAGCCGCGATCCGCGGCCATGGCGCCGGCTTCTTCTCCTTCAACACTTCCGGCGGGCGATGCGAGGCCTGCTCGGGCGCGGGCCGCATCAAGCTCGAGATGAGCTTCCTGCCGGACACCTACGTGCCGTGCGAAGAATGCTCAGGCACGCGCTATGGTTCCGCCGCCAAGGCGATCCGCTGGAACGGCAAGTCCGCCGCGGACCTGCTGGCGATGACCTTCGAAGAAGCCGCGGCGTTCCTGTCCTTCGACGCGAAGCTGGGCGACCTGTGCGGCCTCATGGTGAAGACCGGCCTGGGCTACCTCACGCTCGGCCAGAGCAGCCCGACGCTCTCCGGGGGCGAAGCGCAGCGCCTCAAGCTCGTCAGCGAACTCGCCCAAGGCCTGCCGACCTTCCGCGAGCGTTCGCGCGGCGAGATCCGCCCCAACCTCTACATCCTCGAAGAGCCGACCATCGGCCTGCACCAGTCGGACTGCCGACGCCTGATCGAACTCCTCCACGCGCTCGTCGACCAAGGCCATACGGTGGTGGTGATCGAGCATCACCCCGACGTGATCGCCGAAGCCGACTGGGTCCTCGAGATCGGCCCCGAAGGCGGCAACGCCGGCGGGGAGCTCGTGCACGCCGGGGACCCGGAATCCCTCGCCAGGCTGAAGCGTTCGCCCACCGCCCCCTCGCTCCGTCTGACGCTCGAGCGCGGTCTCGTCAGGAAGACGGCGGGCTGATTCGCCGGGTCTTGCGGTTCCCTTTGACCCCGGCCCGCCGAGAGGTATTGCTACCCTCCTAAGTCCGATGCCGTCCCGTCCCCTCCTCCTTGGCGTCAACATCGACCACGCCGCGACGCTCCGACAGGCGCGTTACCGCGGCGCGCACCTGTCGCCGCACGCCGAGCCGGACGTGGTCGCGTTCACGCGCGAAGCCCTCGCGGGCGGCGCCGACGGCATCACCCTGCACCTGCGCGAAGACCGCCGCCATATCCAGGACGACGACGTCCATGCGATCGCCGCGATCCCCGGCCTCCGTCTCAACCTCGAGATGGCCTGCACGCCGACGATGACGGACTTCGCGGTCCGACTCCGCCCGGCGGCGGTCTGCCTCGTCCCGGAATCGCGCGAAGAAGTCACCACCGAGGGCGGACTGGACGTCGCCGGACAGCTCGCGCGGGTCCGCGAGACGACGCAGGCGCTCAAGGCCGCGGGCATCGAGGTCTCGCTCTTCATCGGACCCGACGCGCCGCAGATCGATGCCGCCGTCGCCGTCGGCGCCCCCGTCGTGGAGCTCCACACGGGCGCGTTCGCCAACGCCTGGAAATCCCCGGCGGCCGACGCCGAGCTCGCCCGCCTGCGCGCCGGCTGCGGGCACGCCCATCAGCTGGGCCTGATCGTCAACGCCGGCCACGGCATCAATTACGACAACATCCGCGCCATCCTCACGCTGCCGCACCTGCACGAACTGAACATCGGTCACTCGATCGTCGCACGCGCGCTCTTCAAGGGCGTCCGCGGGGCGGTGGCCGAGATGAAGGCGCGCCTGACCAACCCCGCATGAACCTGGAAGGCGGCAACGTGCTCGGCGTCGGCGTGGACCTCACGGAGATCAGCCGCATCCGCTCGGCGCACCTGAGGCACGGAGCGGCGTTCCTCGACAAGATCTTCACGCCCGCGGAGCAGCGGCTCTGCCTGGCGAAGGCCGACCCCTACCCTTCGCTGGCCGCCCGCTTCGCGGCCAAGGAAGCGGCCAGCAAGGCCTTCGGCACCGGCATCGGCGCCGAGTTCTCCCTGACGAGCGTCGGCGTGCTCAGCGGACCCGTCGGCGAACCGGACGTCGTGCTCGATGACAAGGCGCGCGCGCTCCTGGCCGCCCGCGGCGCCTCGCGGCTGCTCATCTCGCTCACGCACACCGACACGCTCGCCCAGGCCTTCGTGGTGCTGGTGCGCTGACGCCATGAGCGCCGCCGCCCGCCTGCCGGTCCTGACCTGCGCCGAAGCCGCGGCCGCCGAAGCGGCTTTCCTCGCCGGGGACGCGGCCCTTTCCTGGGAACTCATGGGCTTCGCCGCCCGGGGAGTGGCCAAGGAGGCCCTCGCGTTGCTCGGCCGCCCGGCGAAACGCATCCTGGTGCTCGCGGGCAAAGGGAACAACGGCGCCGACGCCTTCCTCGCCGCCCTGCATTGCGCCCGCCGCGGCGCGGAGATCATCGCGGTCTTCGCCGAGGGCGGTCCGGCCCGTGATCAAGCCCGGCGCGCCTGGGCCGCCCGCAAGCCGGGTGTCCGCATCGGCGTCATCGCCGCGGCCAGCCTCCGCCGGCTCGCCGATCACGAATTCGACCTGATCTTCGACGGCGTCCTCGGCCAAGGATTCCGCGCGCCTCTCTCGGCCGAGCTTCGCACGTTCCTTCGCGCGACCGAGGCGCTCCGCGGGCTGCGCATCGCGGTCGACCTGCCGAGCGGTCTGGGGGACGATGCGAACGGCCCGGCTTTCCGCGCCGACCTGACGGTCTCGATCGGCTGCCTGAAACGCCCGCTGCTAGCGCCGAGGGCCGCCCGCTTCGTCGGCCGCCTCCGCGTCCTCGACATCGGCCTGCCCCTCGGCGAGACCGAAGAAGCCTGCGTGACCGCCGCCGCCCTCACGCCGCTCACCAAACCGCGCCGCGCGCGCAGCGACAAGCGACACCATGGCCGCCTGCTCATCGTCGGCGGTTCGGACCGCATGCCCGGCGCCGTCCTCATGAACACCGCCGCCGCCCTCCGCTCCGGCGCGGCCCTGGTCACGACCTGCCTTCCGGAATCCGTCCGCTCGAAAGCGGCCGTGGCCTACCCTGAGGCGATGTGGAGAGGCCTGCGCACGGGAAAAGAGGGTTCTCTCGCCTCGACGAACCTGAAAGAAGTCCGCGCGTTGCTCGCGGACAAGGACGTGGTCCTGCTCGGATCGGGCATGGGCGAGAAAGCCCTGAAGTTCATCGGGGCGATCGCCGCCTCAGCCAAGTCGGACCTCGTCCTCGACGCCGACGCGCTCCGGCCGAGGATCATCAGGTCCGCCGCGGGCGCGAAGGTCCGCGTGCTCCTGCCGCACGCCGGCGAATTCGAGCGTCTCAGCGGCCGGCCGGCCTCCGTGGCCGCGGCCCGCGCCTATGCGCGCAAGACGAAGACCCTCGTCGTGCTCAAAGGCCCGCTGACCTGCGTCACGGACGGCGTCCGCGTCCTCCACGTCCCCTTCGGCGGCCCGGTGCTCGCGCGCGGCGGGGCCGGCGACCTGCTCGCGGGCATCGTCGCCTCGGTCCTCGCGCGCCGGCGCGAACTCGGCCTCTCGCCGCTCGACGCCGTGGCGCTGGCGACGACCTGGCATGCGCGCGCCGCGGATTGGCTGAGGGAAAACCAAGGGGAGGAAGCGGTGCGAACCACCGACCTCCTGGCTGGGCTGTCCCCGGTCTTGCGCGGCTGAACGCGGAGTGCTGGCTGACGGGATGCGACCCATCCCGACCGACCCGCTCGCGCAACGCGTCCTGCTCAACGGACTGAAAGGCGTCGGGCCGGTGACGGTACGCCGCCTGCGCGACGCTTTCGGCGGCGACCTTTCCGTCGCGCTGGGCGCGCCGGCCGAACAGCTCGCCGGCGTGGAGGGCGTCAGCAAACCCGTCGCCGCGGCGATCGCGGCGCGCGAATTCGACTGGGCGCGGGAGATGGGGCGCGCCCGCGAACTAGGCTTCCGGCTGCTGAGCGCGGACGACGATGCGTGGCCGTCGCCGCTGACGAGGCTCTGGGATCCGCCGCTGGTGCTGTACGCCGAGGGCGCCGCTTTCCCGACCGAACGCGCCGTGGGCGTCATCGGATCGCGCCATTGCACGGCGTACGGGGCTTCGCTCGCCCGCGCCTTCGCCCGAGACCTCGCCCGGGAAGGCTGGTGGATCGTGAGCGGGCTGGCCCGGGGGATCGACACCGCCGCGCATGAAGGCGCGCTCGACGCCGGCGGCCGGACGGCCGCGGTCGTCGGCCACGGGCTCGACCTCACCTTCCCGCCGGAAGCGGTGCGCCTGCGGACGAAGATGAAAGCCGAAGGGTGCGTGTTGTCGGAATTCCCGCTCGGCCGACCCGCCGACCGGCAGACCTTCCCTCAGCGTAACCGCATCGTCGCCGGGTTGGTCCGCGTCATGGTGGTCGTCGAGACCGACGTCGACGGCGGCAGCATGATCACCGCGCGCTTCGCCGCCGACCTGGGCAAGACGATCTGCGCCGTGCCGGGCCGGGCCGACAGCCCATCCAGCCGCGGCTGCCACGCGCTCATCCGCGACGGCGCGACACTGGTGACCTCGGTCGACGAGATCCTCGCCGAACTCGGCGAGAGCCGCGGGTCGCCCGCGCTGGCGCTCGCCGCGGATCCGCCGGAATTCGCCCGCTGGCTGCCGCATTTCGCCGGCGGGGCCGCCCACGACGCCGACAGCCTGGCCGCGTTGGCGGATTGCTCCGCGGCGGAGGCGGCCGTGAGCCTGACGATGATGGAACTGCGCGGGGTGCTCGCGCGCCGGCCCGACGGCCGCCACGAACGCGCCTGAATCAGCGATGCGGCTGATTGCCTTGATGCGCCAGGACGTCCGACGTGAGCGGGTCACCGAGGACGAAGCGGTCGATGAGCGCCTTGGGCTTGGCGAGGCAATCACGCAAGGCGCTTAGGACCGGCCGCCACCCGTCGCCGAAGGCCGCAGGATAGGCCGAGGCGCGCAAAGCGACGCGGTCGGCCAGCCAGAGCGCCCGCACGCAGTGCCAGCCTTGCGAGACGAAAACGACATGGTCGTCGGGATAGCAGGCCTGCGCTCGCCGCACCGAATCCAAAGTCCGCCAACCATAAGGGTCTTCGACGATCGGACATGTGACGCCCGCCGCCCGCAGCTGCGCCGCCATCGTGCGCGCCTGGACTTCGATGCCGGATGTCACGACGAGCTTGACCCGACCCGACCGCGCCAGCTCGGCGGCGGCGGCGATGCGCGGCCCGTAAGTGCCGGTGCTCTCACCGGTCCGCTGATCGAATTCGATCGTCCCTAGGAGGACCAAGACCGAGCCGGCGGGGACTTCATCGGTCTTTTCCGCCAATCGGCCTAGACCCGCCGACCAAACCCAGAGGTTTGAAAAGACCAAGAAGACCCCAAGCAGGGTCATCATCGTCGCTGCGCTACGTTTGAGCCAAAGAGGCATATAAACGACTTTTACCGCTCAATTCTCCTTGGCAAGGGGGTATGCCGAGGGTTTTGCTTAAAATTAGACAATCCTAGATTGCCATAAAGCCTGTATTAGGGCATTTTGGGAATCAGGGCTCCGCTGGCACGGATTCTGCCTACTTTTACTCATCATGAGTGCCAACCCCGCCGTTCCGAACGCGAAAGTCCTGGTCATCGATGACGACAAGGATCTCCGCTATTCGCTCCGCCGCGCGCTGGCCGGGCTCGGTCACGCGGTGATCGAAGCCGACAGCGGCGAAAGCGGCGTCGTGTCCGCCAAGCGCGAGCAGCCCGACGTCATCTTGCTCGACAACCGCATGGGCGGGATGACCGGCATCGAGACCTTGCAGATGCTCCGCGGCGCGCAGCCGCAGGCGATGGTCATCCTCATGACCGCGTTCGGCACCACGCAGACCGCCATCGAGGCGATGAAGTTCGGGGCCTATGACTATGTCATGAAGCCGTTCGACCAGGCGAAGCTCATCGCGCTCGTCGACAAGGCCCTGTCCGCGCGACGCGACCTCGCCTCCGCGACGAGGTCGACCCGCATGCTCGTGAACCCGGCCGACTACAAGGAAGGCATCGTCGGCAGTTCCGAACCCATGCAGGAAGTCCTGAAGTCGATCGGCCAGGTCGCGGCCAGCGACGCCACGGTCCTCATCACGGGCGAGAGCGGCACGGGCAAGGAACTCGTCGCCCGCTGCATCCACCAGCATTCCCTGCGCGCCAAGGGTCCGGTCCTCGCGGTCAACTGCGCCGCGATCCCCGAGAACCTGATCGAATCCGAACTCTTCGGCCACGAGAAAGGTGCGTTCACCGGCGCCTCCAACCAGAAGCCCGGGAAGTTCGAGCTTT
>SYID01000178.1 GCA_005798925.1 Verrucomicrobiota bacterium | reverse complement strand
TCGCCGCGGTTGGCGATGAGGATCTTGTTCATGCTCGGAAGCCCGCGCTCAGCTGACCTTCACGCGGAAGAGAGGCTGGCCGAATTCGACCGAGGTGCCGTTGGCGACGAGGCACTCGACCACCGTGCCGGAGATTTCCGACTGGATCTCGTTCATCACCTTCATGGCTTCGATGATGCAGACGACGGAGTCGGCCTTGATCGGGGAGCCTACGGTGACGAAGGGCGGGTTCTCAGGGGAAGGGGTGGCGTAGAAGGTGCCGACCATCGGGGAGGTGACCAGCTTGATGCTGGGGTCCGAGGCGGCGGGGGTGGTCGGGACGGGGGCAGCCGAGGCCACCGGGGCCGGAGCCGCCGCCACGGGGGCGGGAGCGGCCGCCACGGGGGCGGCCGGGGCTGCGACCGGAGCACGACCAGGGAGGTCGCGCTTGATGCGTAGTTTGAAGTCCTGGTCCTGGATTTCGAATTCGGACAGGTCCGACTTCTTCATCAAATCCACGACTTGTTTGATCTTAATTAGGTCCAAGGTGTTGTCCTCCGTGAGGGGTGCGCCTATCTGATACAGGGTATCAGGGGGGCAAATCAACCCCTCATTCAGAAATCGAGGCAGGTATTTTACCTAAGTCGTTATCCTTCTTAGGTTTAATGATATCTTTAAGGGTCCTAAGAGCGGTGGTCTTAGGTTGGGAAACCGGCCCCTCCAGCCTGATTTTCGTGAGGCTGACCAAGGCACGGTTTAGGTTGATCATGTCAAGGGGGTTAAATCCCTGTTTCCGGGGCAAGGAGAAGTCCCCCTCGAAGAGCACCGTGGAGGCCCGGAGGTCCATTTCGCCGGCCAGGTCCAGCCGCGCCTGCGGGCCGGTGATCGCCATGTCGGGGAAGTAGGCCTTGCCGCCGGTGCAGCCGAAGGTGCCGCGGGCTTGGTTGAGCTCATAGGTCGTCGCGCCCACCCCCAGGGTCTCCAGCAATCCGGAAACACCCCCGAGCAGACGCACTTTCTTCAGCCCAGGATCGGTGAGCGCGTAGGTGCCGCGGCCGTGGAGCGAGCGGAGGTCGGCGACATCGACTTCCCCGGTGAAGCCCAGGTCGAGCCGGCCCTGGCCGGCGGGCGCCCGCGCCGGAGCATCGGCGGCGGATATCAGCTGCCCAACCTGGACCGGGTCGCATCCCTGCAAGGAAAGACGAAGCTTGGCGCGGCGCAAAGGGTCGCCTTCCAAGGTCAGTTCCGCCTGGCCGGCCGCCAATCCGAGGCGCGCTTCGATCCGCATGCGCTCCGGAAGCGTGGTCGTCTCCGCCCGCAGGTCTCTTCCTGGCACGCCCCAAGCCGTGAACTCGCCCGCGCACTCCAGGGTCGTCCGGATCTCCAGGCCGGCTTGACCGGGTTCGAGGCGCAGGCCGAGACGCCGGGTCGGCGGCAGGTCTAGTCCGCGGAGGGCCTCGCCGAATTCCTTGCCCCCGCAGCGGGCCGCCACCCACGGCCGCAGGTCGCCGTCGAGTCGTACGACCGGACCGGCGAGCGCGACAGGTTTGCTCCAGTCCCAGTCCGCCGTGCCGTCCGCGGAGCCGTCGGCCGCCGAGTCGCCGCCTTGCAGCCCGTGCAGGCCGATATGCGTGCGGCGCGCGTCGGCGGCGACCGACACTTCGACCCGCCGGAACGGCGCACCCATGAAGTCGAAACGTCGCAGCAGCACGCGCCCTTTCGTCATGCTTTCCCGGGCGCCCCAGCGTCCGTCGACGTCGATGAAGGCGTAGGGGTTCTCCCGTACGAGGAAGAGACGCCACAGCGAGACCCACCAGTCACCGAGCACCCCGTCCAGGCTGGCCGGGGCGAGTTCTCCGCGGAGGCGGAGAGAGAACGCGCCGCCCGCCGCCAGCGCGCAGTCGGCCTCGCCTGTCACCGAGGCCAGCCGGAGCTCGCGCAGCCGGAGCTGCGCGTCCGTCCGCCCGGCCGCGTAATCGAAGCGGGCGCGCAAGGGCAGGTCGGCGTCGGGCGAGATGGCGTCCGCCGAAAGCCCCAGCCCGCGGAATCCGCTGAGCGCCAGTTCGCCGCTCGCCGTGGCCGGCTCGCCGGCGGCGGTCAGCATCAGTTCGCCGTCGCGAAGGAGAAGCTCGCCGCGCAGCTCGACCGCGGCGCGCCGCAGCGCCCCGGCGACGACCGGCGCCGCGCTGATCTCATCGCCCGACATGACGGCGTGGCCGAGCCGGGCCCGGATGCGCCCGTCCGCCAGGCGTTCGACCGATCCCTCGGCGAAGGAGGCCCGCGACTGGATCCGCAGCGCGATGCTTCCGCCGCGACGGGGGTCGCCGGCGAAGCGCGCGACGACGCGCGGGAGCTCGAGGTCGGCCCCGCGGACGTCCGCGAGGGAGATTTCCGCGCCGTTTTCGTCGGCTCGCAGTTCGCAACGGGCGGCCGACCAGCGGGCCCACGAGATGGCGCGTGCCTCCGCGGTCAGCCGCCAGGCCCCGAGGTGGCCGGCGGGCGACACTTGCGCGGAGCCCCGCAGCCCGAGCCCCTGGGCCTGGATGAGGCCGACCTGCTCTCCCGCCCAATCGTCGCCGAGCAGCGCCTGCGCCGAGATCTCCGCTCCGCCGTCGCCGCGGCCTGCGCAGACGACCGACACGGTGGCTCCGCCCGAACGTTCGGCGACGTCCATCGCCTGTTCGATCGCTCCCAGCGCGTGGGCGAGCAGGCGCGCGGGGGGCTCGTCCGCGCCCTCTTCGTCGTCGTCGGCGACAAACAGGTCCGCGGGTGCTTCGCCCCGGAGATGGCAGGTGATCTTGCCGCCGCGCGCCTGCGCGAGGCGCACGGTCATCCAGCGTCCCTCGCGGGCGAGGTCGACCGCGAGTTCGTCGACGAGCTGGCGGCGGGCTCCGCCGCGGGCCACCGACGCCGGACACCAGAGACGCCCCCGGCTCAGGCGCAGCCGGGTGACGGCGAACTCACCCGCGAGGAGCCGGCCGGGATGCAGCGCGAGCTCCGCCCGCCCGGCGGCGAACACGTCTTCGCTCAGCCCGTCGACGGAAAGGGCGAGGTCGTCCGCCGCCAGCGTCAGGTCCGGCAGGATCCACAGCGCGCGCGCCCGCAGGCCGATGCCCTCGGCCGCGAGCGCGGCGGTGACGCGCTCGGCGAGGAAATCAGGCAGTCGCGCCGGCCGGTCGAGCTGCGCCAGCCAGACAAGTCCGAGCTGCACCGGCAGGAGGAACAGGAGGCAGGTGTTCGTCAGGCCGCGGAGGAAACGGCGGAGCGGTGAGCTGGCCGGCTTCGGTCTCATCGCCCGGGTTCGGACAGAAGCGGGATCAGCAAGGCGGCGAGGGCGGGCTCGAGGATGAAATCGTCGTCATCGGCTTCGTCGCGGACCAGCAAGGCCCGGTCGTTGAGCGGCGCCGAACAGAGGTAGGTGCGGATGGTCTCGCTGGCCGCGCCGACGCCGCTGGCGGCCTGGTCCGTGATGCGCAGTTCGTAGCGCCAGTCGCCGGCCCCGACATCGCGTCCGGGGAACTCCGCGGCGCGGACTTCGGCCAGGGCCAGCGCCAGGCGGCGGGCGCTGGCGGCGTCAAGGCGGCCGGTGCCGGCCCAATTGCCATCCGGTCCGAGGCGTGCTTCGCCCAGTATCTTCCCGTCAGGTCGGGCGGCGATGCGCAGCCCGCTGACGCGCGCGCCCTGCGGCAGCGCGGCCACGGCGCGTCGGCGCCAGGCCTGCGGTTCCACGTTCTGCTGGCCGCCGTCGAGGAGCGAGACATCGCAGGTGAGCGCGAGCGGCGAGCCTTTGGCCACGACCACGCGGGTCGAAGCGCCTTTGGCGGGGTCGTCGGCGAAAGCGAGGTGGATGCGGTCCGGGCCGAATTCGAGCTCCACGCTCGCGGCATTGGACGGCATCGTCGCCGGGGCGGGCGCGACGGCGGGCGGCGCCGGTTCGCCGGGCGCCGTCGGCGCGCGCCGTTGGGCCCGCAGGCGGGCGAGCCCGTCCAGGAAGCGTCCGACGATGCGGGCGTCGGCTTCGCGGCGGCGGGTCGCCGTCGAGCCGGGCGCGACAGGGATCTCCCAGCGGGCTTCGGCGCCGGCCCCTTCGAGCCGATGCAGCGTGATGGAGCGTCCGCCGGCCGAGACCGTGAAGCCGGTGACCAAGGCCGGATCGAAGTCGGCCGGTCGGGAATCCGCGAGCATCTCGCGCGCCGCGGCCCAATCGCGCAGATCCCGGGCCTCGACGAGGAAGACGGAGGGATTGTTCTCGAGCTTGGCGCACCGCAGGTGCGGTTGGCCCGGCGGCGGGCCGCCGACGAGGAGCACCTGGCGGCGGGCGTTGCCTTCGAGGGCGATACGCAGCGACGGGCTCGCGAGTCCGGCGGCTTCGTCGCTCATCTCGACGAAACGGCTGGCGCGCAGGTTGGCCAGGTCGGCGACGGCGCGCGCGGTCGCGTCCGCGTCGGCGAGCGCGTCGTAGGGGCTTTCGAAGCGCCATTCGGGCGTCTGCACGCGCCGGCCGATCCGCGGCCGGGCCTCGGAAGTGAGCGCGGTCACGACCTCGCCGTCGGCCGTGCGTTGGCGCACCGACACGGCGCGGGCCTCGAAGTCGGCGATCTCGAAGATCTTGTCCACCCGGTAGCTTTCGGGCCGGGCGCCGAGGGCGGCGGCCATCGCGTCGGGAAGCGGCACGATGCGCCTGCCGTCGGCGGTCAGGAGGAAATGGTGACGTGTCGAGGGCTGCACGCCGACGCGGACTTCGGCCGCGGTTCCGGTCTCCGCGGCCACCTTCAGCGTCCACCTCGGCGGATCGAGTCCGTAGTCCTTGAGGTTCGCGCCGTTGGCGAGCGCCTCCGCGACGTCGAAGCCGCTCTCCGGGCTCACGAAACGGAGTTCATCGAGCAGTCGTTGCACCGCCCACACGTTGGCGGCCCAGTCGAAGGGTTCGGCGACCCACCACCCGGAAGTCCGGTGTTCCAGCACCAGCCGGGCCGGGCCTTCGGTGAGCGTGATCCGACCCGGGTCGGGCGGGAACAGCTGGGTCTGGCTCGCCGCCGCAGGCTGATGCCCTGACGTGGCCCGCCAGACGAGACCGAAGGCGATCAGGTTGGCGACGAGCAGGAAGACGGTGGTGCGGGAGATCCGCATGGGCACGTCAACTTCTGCGCCGCCATACGGAAACCGCAAGCCCGACCGCAAGCACGGCGAGCGGGACCAGGGCGAAGCGCAGCGCCAGCGCCCAGAAGTCGGCCGCCGTGGCGACGAGCTGGAAATCTCCTTCGCCGCGCGGAGGGAGGGACACGGCCCGGTCGCGGTCGCTGAGCCAGGCCGCCGCCTGCGTGAGGAAGGCCCGGTTGCCGCCGCGGTCGAGGCGCTGGTTGGCCGCGATCTCGGACGTTCCGACCACCACGAGCCGGCCGCCCGCGCCGCCGACGCCTTGCCGGATGCCGGTGGCCCGCTCGGCGGCCGCGATCAGGCAGACCGGGGCCGCCTGATCGCGGTCGGCGTCGAAGCGGACCGGCTGACGCGCCGGCTCCGCCTCGCCCCAGGCGGCGTCCGAACCGAACACGAGCTGCCACACGCCCAGGGTGCTGTCCGGCGCGCTGCCTTCGTCGAAGCGCGCGGGCCGCAGGCGGGCGGCCACCAGCGGAAGGTTCTGCTCTTTGAGCACTTTCGTCAGCGGATGCTCCTTGGCTTCGAAGCGGGCGAGCACGACGTCGCCGTCGGTGGTGCGACGGGCCGGGTCGGGCTCCTGCAGCTCGGCGTCCGGAGAGAACACGCCCCATTCGGCCAGCGTCGGCTCGAGGCCATGGTTCCGTCCCGGGTCGAGCAGGGCGAGCACGCGCCCGTTGCGTTCGTAGAGGTATTTGCGGAGCCGGTCGTTCTCCTGCCCGGAGAACGGCGTGACCGGCCCGGCGATCAGCACCAAGGCGGCGTCGCGCGGCACTTCGCCGGTCGTCGCCAGATCGAGCTGGCGCACGTCGAAGTTGCGGTTGCGCAGCTGACGGGAGAGCAGGGAAAGGCCGCGCACGGGCGAAGCGTCGTCGAGGCCGAGCTCGCCGTGACCCTTGGTCACATAGCACACCGCGGCCTTTTCTTCGGTGACCTCGATGAGCGCCGAGGTGACGGCTTCTTCCCCGCGGAAGGCGCCGTCCTTGGTGACGAACTCCCGGTAAGCCAGGTATTTCGCCCGCGCGCCGCAGGTGAGGATGAGCGCGACGCCCGCGTCGGGCGCCCCATGCCGGCCGGCGAGCTCCGACAGGAGCGGGGCGTTGCGGCCGCCGCCGGCGAGTTCGACCGACAGCCAGGCGGGGCCGCCTCGTCCCGCCTCGACGACGTAAGCGTCGAGGAGCTTGAGCACTCGGCCCCGCAGCAGCTGGGCCGCTTCGCCCGTCTCATTGGTCAGCACCACGGCCTTGACCCAGCCCCGGTTGCGCCCGGCGCCGACGGGGCTCCGGCGGCCGGCGGCGCGCACCGTCTCGACCGACTCGGGCGCGAGCGTGTGGCGGCGGTCCGCGGAGATGTCCTGGCGGAGGCGGAATTCCGGCAGCGCCGCGAGGTAGTTCACGACGACGGCGAGGGCCACCGCCAGCAAGGCCTGCGTCAGCCGGTTCAGGCGGCGGATCGGGCGGACGGAGCCGAAGTCATCGCGAGGCGGGGCCATGTCATTCCTGTCCCTCCACGGCCAGCACGGCGAGGCCCAGGCAGAGCAACGTCCCCGTGCCGTACAGCACGATGGGCCGCGAATCGAGGATGCCGTCGGCGAAATCCTGCAGGTGCCCGAACGTGCGCAGGTGCGCGGCGGGCTCGCGCATCCAGCCGAGCCATTCCCAGCTTTCGATCGGCAGCGTCTCCATCGCGCCCCCCGCGGCGGTGAGCGCGAGGAGGCAGATGAACGCGAGGAGCGCGGCGAGCGCGGCCGAGCGCGTGACGCAGCTGCAAAGGATGCCGACGGCGGCGTGCAGGAGGCCGCTCCCCGCGATGAAGCAGAGGCCGCCCCACAGCGCCGCCGGATCGCCCAGCCGCGTCGCGTCGGGCCCGCCGAGCCGCTGGGCCGCGAGGACGGGGAAGGCGGTGAAGAGCAGCCAGAAGACGACCCAGACCGTCCACACCGAGAGGAATTTCGCCCAGACGACGGCGGCCGCGCTGGCCGGCGTCGTGAGCAAGGCGGCGAGCGTGCCGGAGCGACGTTCCTCGGCGAAGGTGCGCATGGTCAGCAGCGGCAGCACGCAGAGCAGCGGCAGCCAGAAGAACCAGAGGGTGGCCTCGACGGGCGTGCGCGCGTTGGGCGCGCGGGTGGCGTCGACCAGCGCGAAGAAGTGGATGCCGCCCATGAGCGCGAGGAAGAGGCCGCCGGCCGCCCAGGTGTTCCAGGACAGCGCGGCGCTGCGTAGCTCGTGCGCGAGCAGGGTGCGGAAGTGTCGCATCAGGGACGGCGGCCCTCCCCGGGGGCGCGGCGGGTGGCGGCGAGGAAGATCTCCTCCAGGCCGAAGCGTTCCTCGGCGATCTCCCGCAGGGCGATCCCGGCGGCGACGAGGGAGCCCGCGAGCGTCTCGCGGGCGGGGGAGGCGGGCGGGAGCGTGACGCGGTAGGAGCGCCAGCCGTCGGTCTCGCCGAGGAACGTCACTTCGGCGGCGGGGTCCGCCGCGCGGCAGGCGGCGAGCATCGCGGGCGCGTCCGCGCGGGTGGCCACGGAGAAGGCGAGCGCGGGCAGCAGTTCGCGTCGGAGCTCCTCGGTGCGGCCCTGCGCCACGAGCCGCCCGCGGTTGATGATGACGACCTTGTCGCAGACCTGCTCGACCTCGTGGAGGATGTGGCTCGAGATGAGCACCGCCATCTTGCCGCGGAGCGAGCGGATGAGCTCGCGGATGCCGAGGATCTGGTGAGGGTCGAGGCCGATGGTCGGTTCGTCGAGGATGACGACGCGGGGCTCGGCGAGGAGCGCGTCCGCGATGCCTACGCGCTGGCGGAAGCCCTTGGAGAGCTGGCCGATGAGGCGGCCGGAGGCCCGTCGGGTGAGGTCGCAGTCCTCCATCACGCGGCGCACGCGCGCGCCGACCTGGTCGGGGGCGACGTCCTTGAGGCGGGCGCGCAGGTTGAGGTATTCCTCGACGCGCAGGTCCTCCGGCAGGGGATTGTTCTCCGGCATGTACGCCAGATGCCGCTTGGCGCCGGCGGGATCGAGCGCCACCGACACGCCCCAGATCGAGGCGCGTCCGGAGGTCCCCGCCATCGTCCCGGAGAGGATGCGCATGGTGGTCGACTTGCCCGCCCCGTTGGGCCCCAGGAAGCCGACGATTTCGCCGGGGGCGACGGAAAAACTGAGGTCCTCCACCGCGGTCAGGGAGCCGTAGCGCTTGGTGAGCTTCTCGGCGACGACGGCGGCTTCCGGCGAGGGCGCGTCATCGTTCATGGGTGGGCTCCGGTCAAGGGTGGTTGCGCTGCGTCCGCGCCGTGCGGAACGCTGACTGGAAGACACGCGGAACGGGCTTTATTGGCAAGGAGATTAGGGCCTGCCGCCGCGACCGGCGGGGCTTATTTGGCCGCGGGCGCCGGCGGCGCGACGAGGGCGGGCTCGGAGCGGACCAGCATCTCCTTGTCGCCCTTCCAGACGTGGTTCGCGCGGAGTTTCTTGTCCATCGCGTTGAGCCATTTGGCGGCTTCGGCCGCGTCGCCCTTGGCGACGGCCACGTTGGCGAGGGTCAGCATCGCGAAGCCGCGGAGGGTCTCCGGCGCGGCGACGTCGTCGGCGACGGCGGCGACGGCCTTGGCGGCGTCGGCTTCGCCGGCTTCGAGCCGGCACAGGGCCGCGTAAAGGCGGGCGCGGGCGCCGAGGGCTTCCACGGCGGGCGTCTTGGCGGCGAGGGCGGCGAGGCTCACGGCCTTGTCGTAGGCTTTGGCGGCGTCGGCGAACTTGCCCCCGCGTTTGAGGTCGTCGGCCACGTCGGTCAGGGCCACGGCGGCGAGCGCTTCGCCCGGATGACGGTCGGCGAAAGCCCGGCGGGCGGCTTCATCCTGGCAGGCGGTGAATTCGGCGCCGAGCTCGAGCCGGCGGCTTTCGTTCCAGAAGAAATAGGCCAGGAAGCCGAGGATGCCGATCACGACGGCGGTGGTGCCTTGGACGATCAGGGTCTTGTTGCGTTCCCAGAAGAGCCAAAGGCGGTCTTCGGCGTCGGCGTTGGCGAAATCTTCGTCGACGACCACGAGATTGCGGTCATCGCCGGCCGGGGGCTGCTTGCTGGAACGGTCGTCAGGCATGGGGGCTCAACCCTTGGCAAAGGTCCGCCTCTGTCAACCCCCGCCTCCCCTTGCTCCGGGCTTGTCCCCGCCCCCCGGAGGGCAAGGATGGGCGGACACATGAGCGCTTCCGCCGCCGTCGTTTCCCTCCTTCAAGCCGCCCATGGCAAGGGCCATTTGTCCGCCGCCAGCCTGGCCAACGCCGCGGAATGGCTCCGCTCGGGCGCCCTGCCGGCCGACGCCGTCGTCTCCCTGCGGGACCTGTGCGAGCGCGGCGCCTGGGCCGAGCTGGAGGATCGTTTCTACAAGGGGATCGCCTTCGGTACGGGCGGGATGCGCGGCCGGACGGTCGGTCGGGTCTCCGCGGCCAACGAACTCGACCCCGCCGGGCTCCCGGTCCGCGCCGCCATCGGTTCGGCCTGCCTGAACGACGTCAACGTCCTCCGCGCCGTCATGGGTCTCTGGAAGCACGTCTCGTCGACCCGGCCGGGCGCCCGGCTCGTCGTCGCGCACGACGTCCGCCATTTCTCCCGCCATTTCGCCGAGCTGATCGCCGGCGCCTGGACGCAGCTCGGCGGCGAGGCCTATCTTTTCGCGGGCGCCCGCTCGACCCCCCAGCTGAGCTTCACGGTCCGTCACCTCGCCGCCCAGGCGGGCGTGGTCATCACCGCCAGCCATAATCCTTCCCACGACAACGGTTTCAAGTGCTGCCTCGGCGACGGCGGGCAGGTCCTGCCGCCGCATGACGCGGCGATCGTCGCGGAAGTCGGCCGGCTCGGCCCGGCCGACGTCGCGCCCTACCTCGAGAAGAACCTGGCAGGCGTGCTCGCCGTGCCCGCCTCGGCCGAGGACGCCTATCTCAGCCGCGTCGCCGGCGTGGTGCTCGACCCGGGAATCATCGCGCGCCACACGCCCAAGGTCGTCTTCACCAACGTCCACGGCACCGGCGACGTCATGGTCGTGCCGGCCCTCCGCCGCGCCGGGATCGACCCGCACATGGTCGAGGAGCAGCGGGACCACGACGGCCGCTTCCCGACCGTCGCCTCGCCCAACCCGGAGAACGCCGCCACCTTCGCCCTCGCGCTCAAGCTGGCCGAAGAGGTCGGCGCGGACCTCGTCCTCGCGACCGACCCGGATTCCGACCGCGTCGGCGCGGCCTGCCCGCTGCCCGCCGGCGGCCACCGTCTCCTCAACGGCAACGAAGTCGCCGCCCTCCTGGCGGAGTTCCGGATCTCCTCGCTCAAGGACGCGGGGGTGCTGCCCGCCGCCGGGTCGCCCAACGCGGCCGTGGTGAAGTCCCTCGTCACGACCCCGCTCGTCGCCGCCATCTGCGCCCGTCACGGCGTGCGCTGCGTCGAGACGCTCGTCGGCTTCAAGTGGATCGCGCGCAAGCTCGAGCAATGGAGCCGTCGCCTGACCGAAGGCGCCGGCCCCGACGCGGCCGCGCTCCCGCTGCGCCGGCGGGCGCCGCTGGCGATGCGCCACTCGACCCTGTTCCTCCTGGGCGCCGAGGAGAGCTACGGCTACCTCGCCGACGACGCGGTGCGCGACAAGGACGCCAACGCGGCCGTGCTGATGCTCTGCGAATACGCGGCCGTCCTCCGTTCCCGCGGCCGCACGCTGCTCGACGCCCTCGACGCCTTGCACCTCAGCCATGGCGCCCATCACGAGGACCTCCTGAACCTGTCGTTCGAAGGCGCCGAAGGCGCCGCGCGCATCCGCCGCATCGTCGCCTCGTGGCGCGCGAACCCGCCCGCCGTCGTCGACGGCTCCAAGGTCCTCCGCGTGACGGACTACGAACGCGACACGGTGCTCGACGCCGAAGGCGAGCGTGTCCCGCCCGAGGAGTTCATCCTCGCCGAGCTGGCCGACGGCCGGCGCGTGGCCGTCCGCGCCTCGGGCACCGAGCCGAAGGCGAAGTTCTATTCTTTCGCGAGATCCGCGGTCGCCGACGCCGACGATCTCGCCGCCGCCCGCGCCCGCGCCCGCGCCCAGGCGCTCGCCCTTCGCGCCTGGCTCGAGGCCGACGCCAAGCGCCGGGCCCAATGACCTTGCCATGAAGACCCTTCCGTTGTTCTCCCTGCTTTGTCTCGTCGGCTGCGCCGTCCCGGCCGGCGACGAGTCCTTCGTCGTCGAGAAGACGCCGGCCGCCGCCGCCGTGGTCGGCCAGCCGCCGGCCGAAGGGACCCTGGAGGACCGCGTGCGCGCGGCCAACGAGAAGAACGACGACCGCCTGCTCAAGCGCGACTGGCGCGCGGCGAAGCCGGCCGTCGGTCCGTCGCCCTGACGCTCACTTCGCCGCGGGCTTCGTCGGCAGCCTGATCCCCATCTGCGCGTCGAGGTAGGCCGCCAGTTGTTCGACCAAGGCGGCGGCGAACCTGCGTCGGCTGGCCTCGGTGTCGCGCACGCCCTTGGAGTGGCTCTCGATCTGGAGGCCGGCGAAACCCGTGCCCGGCGCGGTGTGGGTGCGCACGTTGTAGCCGCCGTTGAAGTACGGGGATCCGGGCACGGGTTTTGCCGGGCTCGGCGTCGCGGGGAAACCGGCCTGCTCCAGCAGCCCTCCCAGGCTCCGCGGTCCGCGCAGCAACGCCGGATAGCCCGCGGGGTCCTGCAGCGCGAAGAACTGCAGCGTCCCCTTCTTGATGAACTCCGGTCGGGCCAGCTCGGCGTCCGGGAGGGCGAATTCGTCGCGGTCATGCGCGTAGCCCAGCTCGAGCCGCGCGTCCGCGTGCCCGTGCCCGTGCAGGTCGACGTAGAAGCCCTTGCCGTGCCGGGCGACGACCGCCTGCTGCGCGGTCCGGATGAAGCCTTGGAAATCTTTCCAGGCCTGCTCCGCCAGCGGATGGCCGGCCGCGCCTTCGACGATCTCGCGGTTGCAGTCGACCTTGCGCCGGTGGATCCGGCAGATGACCACGTGCGGGTGGTGCCCGGTGCGCGCCACGAACGCCTCGTCGATCGCCCGAGCGAGCTCCTGCGTGTTGGTGTCGAAGGCGAAGGTGCCTTTCGCGCGGTCCGGGAGTTCCTCGGGTTTCTCGCGGCCGCCATGCGGCGCCGAAAGCACGAAGGGCAGGTCGCCGGCGATGTATTCGACGTATCGGTTCCGGCCGAAATAAGCCTTGCCCGGCTCCGGCGTCTCGGCGGCGCCCGGCAGGACGCCGGCCGCGAGCAGGCAGACGCAGAGGAGGCGGGGCATGCCGTATCCAAGCACCGCCGGCGCCGGGGTCAAGCGGCGGCGGTTCGCCGCGTCGCGCCGCCGGCGAGCAGGGCGCGGACCGCGGCCTCTTCCGGGACCGCGTCCGAGGTGCTGGCCGCGCCGATCCCGTCCTGCAGGACGAAGCGCAGCTTGCCGCCGCGGACCTTCTTGTCGCGGCGCATCGCGGCGAGCATCGGGTCGAGGGGCAGCGGCGCACGCAGCGCGGTGGGCAGGGCGTGCGACTTCAGCGTGGCCTCGACCTGTTCGGCCTGGGCGGCGGTGCAGCGTTTCAGCTCGGCGGAAAGACGCGCCGCCATCACGAGGCCGATGGCGACGGCCTCGCCGTGCAGGTAGGCGCCGTAGCCGGCGGTCGCTTCGATCGCGTGGCCGACGGTGTGGCCGAGGTTGAGGAGGGCGCGTCCGCCCTGGGCGCTGGTCTCGCGTTCGTCGCCGGCGACGACGGCGGCCTTGATCTCCACGCAGCGGCGGATGACGCGCGGCAGGAGCGGATGGTCCCAGGCGAGCGGCGAATTCTGTTCGAGCAGCCCGAAGAGGTCGGCGTCGGCGATGATGCCATGCTTGATCACCTCGGCCATGCCGGCGGCGAACTCGCGCGGCGGCAGGGTGGCCAGGAGGTCGGTGTCGGCGAACACGGCCGTCGGCTGATGGAAGCTGCCGACCAGGTTCTTGCCCGCGGCGAGGTTGATGCCCGTCTTGCCGCCGACGGAACTGTCGACCATCGCGAGCAGCGTGGTCGGGAGCTGGTAGAAATCGACGCCGCGCTGGTAGGAGGCGGCCGCGAAGCCGGCGAGGTCGCCCACCACGCCGCCGCCGAGCGCGAAGACCGCGCCGTCGCGGGCCACGCCGTTGGCGGCGAGGAAATCCCAGACGCGGGCGAGTTCGGCGGCCGACTTGGCCGTCTCGCCGTCCGCGGCGGTGGCGAGCACGGGCATCAGGCGCGCGAGCTCGGCGGCGAAGCCCGGCTGCGCGGCGGCGACGCCGGGCGAGGCGATCGCGACGCACTTCTGGCCGGCGGCCAGACGACGTTCGGCGGCGGCCAAGGCCTCGCGACGCACCCCGGCCCCGATGCGGACGGGGTAGGAACGCGGTCCTAGTTCGACGGTGACGGTCTCGGCCGGCATGGTCTCACGCTGGAGCGGGGCGCCCTCGCTGGCAAGACAACCTCACTCCGCGAGGCCGACGACCGAGCGCGCATAGGCCCGCGCGTCGAAGGGCTGGAGGTCGGCCGGCTGCTCGCCGACGCCGATGAAGCGGACCGGCACGCCGAGCTCGCGGACGACCGCGACGAGCGCGCCGCCGCGGGCGGTGCCGTCGAGCGTGGTCACGATCAGGCCGGTGAGGCCGACGGCTTCGTGGAAGATGCGGGCCTGTTCGATGGAGTTGGCGCCGAGCGAACCGTCGAGGACGAGCCACTTCTCGTGCGGCGCGCCGGGGTGCGCCTTGGCCGTCACGCGCACGACCTTGCGGAGTTCCTCCAGCAGGTGGGCCTTAGTGTGCAGGCGGCCGGCGGTGTCGAGGATGACGGCGTCCGCGCCGCGCGCGACGCCCGCCTTGACGGCGTCGAACGCCACGGCCGCGGGATCCGCGCCGGGGGCGCCGCCGACGACCTCGACGCCGAGCCGCCCGGCCCAGGCGGAAAGCTGTTCGCCGGCCGCGGCGCGGAAGGTGTCGCAGGCGCCGAGCAGGCAGGTCTTGCCTTCTTCGCGCCAGCGCCAGGCAAGCTTCGCGGCGGTGGTCGTCTTGCCGGCGCCGTTGACGCCGAGGAGCATGATCACCTGCGGCTTCGCCGGGGCATGTCCGGCGACGGTCTCGCTTCCGAGCGCGCGCATGATGCTGGCGGCCGCGGCTTCCGCCGGGGTCTGCTGGCGCAAGGCGGCGTCCGTCTTCCAGGCGGCGCGGGCGGCGGCGACGACTTCCTCGGCGGTCGCCGGGCCGAAGTCGGCGGCGATCAGGCGTTCGCGCAGCTCGGCGGCCGCGGCGGCGTCCATCGGCCGGGCCAGCAGGTTGGCGAAGGCGTCGGCGGTCCGGCTCAGGCCGGCTTTCAGGCGCTCGAAGAAGCCGGCCATGGCTCAGCCCTCGGCCTTGCGCGGGTCGCGCCCGAGTTCTTCCTTATAGCTGTCGAGGATGCCGTTCACGAAGCGCTTGGACTCCTCGGTCGAGAATTCCTTGGCGAGGTCGACGGCCTCGTTGATGCTCACGACCGGCGGGATGTCGGTGCGGCGCATGAGCTCGAAGACGGCGACGCGCAGGATGGCGAGGTCGACGCGGGCGATGCGGCCGAAGGCCCAGTTCTTGGCGTACTTGCCGATGACCTCGTCGACGAGGGCGAGGTCGCGGATGACGCCCTGGATGAGCTCCTCGGCGAAGGCGTAGTATTCGCGGGGCTGCGGGCGTTCGGCGAAGAAGTCGAAGAGGGCCGTGACCATGTCGGCGTGGCGCTGGACTTCCCACGAGCAGAGGAACTGCATCGCGACGACGCGGCTGTCGTGGCGACGGTTGCGCTTGGCGGGCGGCGCCGCCGGGTCCGGGACGACGGGCTCTTCCGGGGCGACGATGGCGATCTCGACGCCGGCCGGGACGTTGTGGCGGCGGAACGCGTCGACGGTCCTCTGGTTGGAGCCGATGATCTCGATCAGCCGGCGATGGCTGCGGATCTCCTCGCGGAGGGCCGTGCGCGGCTCCTCGACCTGCGAAGGGAGGGGGAAGGGGCCCGAGATGCGGGCGCCCGTGCCCGCGACGCTGGCGATGATGTCGGCCGCGGTCTGGTCCGCCATGCGGTAGTCGACGCCCTTGATCCGGATGCGGATCTTGGCGCGCGCGGAGGCGGAGATGGGCGAGTCGTTGTCCATCGGTCAGTTCTGGGCGAAGGGCTCCTGGCCGCCGCGCTTGCGCTCCTCGTCCTCGACCTGGTCGAGTCGCTCGCCGAGCGCGATGCGGTGGCGGGCCATGGTCAGGGCCGCGTGCGCGAACTCCGTGCCGCGGTCGAGCGAGCCTTGGCAGCGGGCGACGGCCTGTTCGCGGTCGTTCGTGACGACGATGCCGTTGATCACGGGCACCTCGGAGCGGATGGCGGCGTCCTGCAGGGCGGCCGCGGTGGAATGGGCGATGATCTCGTGGTGCGGGGTGTCGCCGGCGATGACGACGCCCAGCGCGATGACGCAGTCGTAGTCGCCCGTCATCGCGGACATGTAGGCGGCGTAGGGGATCTCCCCTGACCCGGGGACGGCGACTTCGACGATCGAGGCGGAGGGCACGCCCGCGGCGCGCAGGGTCCGGACCACGTTCCGGCGCAGGGCCTGGACAAGTTCCGCGTTGTAACCCGCGGCCACGACGGCGAAGCGGAGTTCGGCGCCGTCGACGGCGTCAGGGGTGGGCTTGTCTTGGCTCATGGCGGAAGAACGGACGGCCGATGGAGTGGCTTCCGAACCCGCCTGCAAGCGGAAACGGCCGGAAGGCCTCAGAACGGGACCTGCTCGACGATCTCCAGCCCATACCCGCCGAGCCCCACCACCTTGCGCGGGTTGTTCGTGATGAGGCGGATGCGGCGGAGCCCGAGGTGCGAGAGGATCTGGGCGCCGATGCCGTAGTCGCGCGCGTCCATCTGGCCGAGCCGCACGCCGTCCTGGTCCGCCTGCATGCCGCCGAAGGGCTGGGCGACGTGGACGATGACGCCGCGACCGGCCTTGGCGACGGCTTCGAAGCTGGAGGCGAGCGAGGCGCCCGCCCCGAAGGCGCTGCCGCGGAAGAGGTCGCCGAGCATGTTCTCGCGCTGGACGCGCACGAGCGTGGGCGACTCGTCGGGATGGCCGAGCGTGAAGACGAGATGCTGGCGTCCGTCGGGCAGCGAGCGGTAGACGCGCAGGGCGAACTCGCCCCAGGCCGACCGGAAGGGGCTTTCGGCGACGAGTTCGACGAGGCGTTCGCGGCGGTGCCGGAACTCGATGAGCTGCGCGATCGAGATCATGTGCAGGCCGAACCTGCGCTTGAGTTCGACGAGCTCCGGCAGGCGGGCCATCGAGCCGTCCTCGTTGAGGATCTCACAGATGACGCCGCTCGGGTGCAGGCCGGCGAGGGAAGCGAGGTCGACCGCGGCTTCGGTGTGGCCGGCGCGCTGGAGCACGCCGCCCGGCCGGGCGAGGAGCGGGAAGATGTGGCCGGGCTGCACGAGCGACTCCGGTTTGGCCTGGGCGTCGGCGAGGATCGCGATGGTCTTCGCGCGGTCATAGGCGGAGATGCCGGTGGAGATCCCTTCGGCGGCGTCGACCGAGACCGCGAAGGCGGTCCGCTGCGATTCGCGGTTCTCGGGCACCATCTGGGAGATGCCGAGGCGGCGGAGCTGGTGCTCGACGGTCGGGACGCAGATGAGCCCGCGCGCATGGCGGATCATCATGTTGACCGTCTCGGGGGTCGCCTTGGAGGCCGCCATGACGAGGTCGCCCTCGTTCTCTCGGTTCTCGTCGTCGGTCACGATGACGAGCTTCCCGGCGGCGATGTCCGCCAGGGCTTCCTCGATGGTGTCGAAGGGCTCGTTCATGAAAGGGGGAGGTCCGAACTTGGTCGTAACCTCCCATGGTGCAAGCGGGGAGATGGTTCCCCGCCCCGCAGACCAGGCCGTCAGGCCTTTATTTGGCGCCCTTGGCCTTGGCCTTGCCTTTGGCGACGCCCTTGCCCTTCGCGGCGGGGGCGGCGGGCTTCGGCGCGGCGGCCATGGCTTCGGCGATCTTCGCGCTGGCTTCCTTCCAGGAAGCCTTGGGCTCGGCCTGGGCGCTCCAGATCACGAGGTTGCGGAAAGTGGCGGACTGGCCGGAGCAGGTGAAGCCGGGGTTCGCCTTCTCGGCCTTGAAGAGTTCGTCGCGGCCGAAGCCGCTGATCCGGCCGTCGATGGTCGCGACCATGGTGTCGCCGACCATCTCCAGCACGACGCGGTGCCAGGTGCCGGCTTCGAAGGCGTGCGCCTGGTTCAGGAAGACCACGGACTTGTCGGGGCCGGCGTGGTCATGGTCGTCCTTCTGGACGCGCAGGGAGGCCGGCGTGATGAGCACGCGGGCGACGTGCTCCTTGGCGTCGTTGATGCTGAGCGAGACGGACTTCGCGCCGTCGAGGCGGAACTCGAAGGCGGCGACGAAATCCTGCAGCTTGGTCTGCACGCGGCCGGCGGCGCCATGGTTGTCGGCGGGCAGCTCTTCGACGCGGATCCCCTCCGGGGTGCGTTCCCACTTCCCCTTGGCGATCTTCCATTCGGCGGCCGGCGCGTCCTTGGTCAGGGCGTCGGCGACGATCTGCTTGTCCGGCTGGGCGAGCAGGGTGGCGGGGGCTTCGGCTGCGCACAGCGGCGAGACGAGGGCGAGGAGGGCGAGGAGGCGGAGCGACAGGTTCATGCCGATGTAACAGCGGGAACGGGCGATGGTTGCGATTATTCGTAGGTCAGCTGCGCGGACAGGACGGCGTCTTCGTCGGAAACGAAACGCACCCAGTAGGCGTTCAGGGCCGGCTCGAAGGCGTGGACGATCTCCCCCGCCGGCACTTCGAAGGTGCGATAGGTCAGGCTGCGGCCGTCGCCGGCGACATCGAGCTGCACGGATACGCGGACAGGCCTCGCTCCGTGGTTCGTCAGCTTGAGCGTCTTCTTGTCGTACCCGGTCATGAGGTACGGATCGGAGGGGGCGCCCTTCTGGACCGCGGTGTTCTTCCATGGGCCGCCGAAGCCGCGCGGCTTGCCGAGCTTCCAGAGGTCGTCCGCGGCGCCGACCCAGACGGCGGCCTGACCGTCGTCGGAGCGGATGACATGGCGGTCGTCCTTCGCGGCGTCGGGCGAGACGCCGCTGAGCACGAGCAGGCCGCGATAGGAGCAGTAGTCATGCACGGCGGCGTCGCTCGTCGCGATCGGACGCATGCGGATGGCGCCCTTGGCGTTCAGCGCGGGGAGTTCGTAGAAGGTCCCGTGGGCCTGGAGCATGTCGCGCTCGGTGCAGACCTCGCGGGCCTTGCGCAGCGCGGAGCGCGCGAGCAGGCCGTCGTGCGCCGCGGAGGGCGAACGCGGCAGACGCCAGCGGACGCCGCTTTCCTCGAAGATCACGGAGGCGTCGTCGGCGGTGACGATGCCCTGCGGGATGGGCGTGTTCTTCTGCACGAAGGCGGCGACCTTCTGGTCCGCCAGCTTGGTGAGCCTGAGGTCGGCGGAGAGTTCGTAGGCCGCGCCGACGTTGGTCTGTTCGGGCGTCACGGTCGCGGCCAGCACGGAGAGGGTGCGGAGGTTGGCGCCGCGGGTGAGTAGGAAGGCGCCCTGCGACGTCGCGTCGCCGGCCTTGCTGAGGCTCTTGAAGAGCGCGCCTCGCTCGACGCCGCGCGCGTCCTCGGCGGCGTATTGGAACGTGACGCTCGCCTTGGCGACGTCGCGGTCGGCCTTCGCGCGGATCCAGGCGCCGGGCAGGGCCGAGGGAATCTCGAGCCAGGCCGAGGCGTCGCCGGCCTTCAGCGCGACGTCTCGCCAGGGCTTCCATCGGCCGTCGCCGCGCGCGTCGACCTCCAGTGCGAAGGTCGTCGCGGCTTCGCCGTCATGGGCGAGGAAGACCGCGCGCTTCGCGAAGCCCGCGAGCAGGAACGGATCGGAGGCGACGCCTGCCTTGACCGGTTCGTCGGCCCAGACGCTGCCGCGGCCGATGGCCGGGCCGAGTTTATCCGGAGCGTCGGGCGCGGTGAACCAGAGGTTGGACTGCGACTGGCCCGGGCCGGCGAGCGCGCCCTTGGCGGGACGCTTGTTGAGGAATTCGGACTTCGCGGTGTCGTCGCAGCCGAACACCAGGCGGTCCTGCCAGCGCGTGAAGTCGCCGATGACCTTCAGGTAGGCCGAACGCGGCGCGATGCCGGCGGACTGCTTCGACGAGAAGCCGGCGGGGAATCTCCAGAAGAGGCCGTGCATCGTCATGAGGCGCGAGCCGGCTTCGCCGATGTCGCGGATGCGCGGCCACTCCGTGTTCCAGCCGTGCGCGCCGTCGTAAGAGTGGCTGCCTTTGGGCAGGCGGTAGCTCGTCCACTCGCCGTCTTCCATCACCATGAGAATGACGGAACGGAAATCCCAGCCGACGGTCCAGATCGGGTCGTTCGCCGGGTCGGCGTTGCCGGTCAGGCCGCCGGGTCCGGTGACTTCGGTGAACTGGTTGCGGCGGACGAGCGTCCAGTTGCCTGCGCCGTTGAACGAACCGAGGCCTCCGCTGACGATGGTCGGGTCGACGAGCGCCTTCGGGCTCAGCTCGCCGTTGTTCGCGAGGATGACCTGGCCTTGGCCGGAGTAGAGGCCTTTGCCGTGGTAGCCGGAGAGCGTCGACGTGATCGTGGCCGGGCTGACCTCCGCGGTCTGGCCGGGCTTGGGCTGGTTCTTGATCTCCTTGATCAGGCCCTTCACCGCGAGCGTGCGGACGTCGACCTCATACAGGCCGTCCTCCATCGTGGCGAAGTAGACCTTGTTCGCGGGTTCCGTCAGGTGACGCGCGTTGCCGGTGAGTCGGCCGGGCATGAGTTTCGGCGGGATGACGCGCACTTCACGTTCGGCGCCGATGAAGTAAGGCCCGATGATCAGCTGGTCCGATTCCTTGTGGATCATGCGGTTGGCCGGCGTGCCGCCGACGCTTTCCGGGCGCACGATCTGCCGCAGGTCGGGCGTGATCTCGTAGAGCTTGTCGCTCGAACCATAGGGCAGGTGCGGGCCGTAGGTGATGACCCAGAGGCGGTCGGCCCACGGGACCACGGCGCCGGTGCCGCACTCGCCCTCGTTGTTGAAATAAGCGAGCTCGGGATAGATGCCGGACCATTCCTGCGGCGCGGCGCCGGCGGACAGCGCCGCCAGGACGAGCGCGGCGAGCGGACGGAGCGAAAGCGGGGACATGCCGGCACTTTTCCCCGTCGGCTCGGGACTGGCAAGGTCAGGATAGCGCGCGCAGGATAATCACCAGCCCGAGCCAGCCGGCCAAGGCCGCCGCCGGCGCCCCGAGCAGGCGGCGGACGTCGCGCGACTGGGCTTGCGCGAGGAAGACGGCGGCGAGCAGGGCGGCCCCGGCCGGCCCGAGCCACGGCTCCGGCAAGGATTGTTCCAACCGCATGCCCGGAAGGCCCGCGGCGGCCTCCGCCGTCCACGCCATCACCCGCAGCACCGCGGCGCCGGCGCCGTTGAGCCAGACCGCCGCGGGCGCAAGGGTCTCCCACGGACTGCAGGCGACCGAAGCCATCCCGAGCACGAGCGGGATTTCCGAGAGCGGCACGAGCACCAGGTTCACGCCGACGCCGCCGAGGCTCGTCGCGCCGAAGAGTCCGAACGCCAGCGGCGCGCCGGCGATCGTCGCGGCGAAGGAGACCGCCAGTCCGCCCAGCAGGAACGCCCGCCCTTGCGCGCGCACGCGCGCCCAAGCCGGGCGGCTTTCGGCCGGCGTCAGGCGCGTCGCGGCGTCCGGCGTCGCGAGCAGCCGCGCGGCCGGGGCGCCCGCGGCGACGATCCCGAGCACCGCCGCGTAACTCAGCTGGAAGCCGGCGTCCGCGCAGGCCTCCGGCGAGAGGATGAGCGTGACGGCGCACGCCAGCGCGAGCGACTGCAGGGCCGGCGTCGCGCGTCCGCCGACGCGTCCGCCCCAGAGGAAGGCGGCCATGATCCAGGCGCGCACGGCGGAGGGCGAAGCGCCCGTCACCTGCACGTAGAGCCAGAGCAGCGCGAGGATCGCGAGCCCGGCGGGCAGTTCCGGCGCGCGGGCGCGGCGCGCGAGCCATAGCAGGATCGCCGCCATGCCCGCGATGTGCAGCCCGCTGATGGCGAAGAGGTGGAGCGTGCCCGTCGCGGCGAAGGCGGCCTTGGCGTCTTCGGGCAGCAGCGCCGTGCGTCCGAGCATCGTCGCCGCGAGCATCGCGCCGCCGTCGGGGTCTTCCCAGGGCAGCGCGCGCAGCCAGCGCTCGAGCCTTGCCTGCTGCGCCTGACGCCAGAGCGCGAAACGCGAGGGTGGGGCGAGTTCGCCGAGCACGCGCCCGCCCCGCAGCCGCAGCGTCGCTCCCTGCGAACGCAGCCAGGCGGCATAGCCCGTCGCATCGCCGGCGAGCGGGGTCAGGCCGCCCGCGATCATCAGTTCCGCGCCGTCCGCCGGGCACGGCCCTCGGGCCGACACCGCCACGCGCCTTCGGAAGAGGCCGCCGTCGCGGTCGGTCACCCAGCCCAGCCCATGCCACCCGGCGTCGTCCTTGCGCGGCGCGGCCCGTTCGATGCGCAGCGGCAGTTCGACGAACATCCTGCGGGGCGTGACCGGTGCCCGGGGCGGCGCACGCAGGTGGTGCCACGCCGCGCCGAGCGCGATGCCGGCGCCGGCGATCAGCACGAGCGCGAACCCTGCCCGGCGGTGTCCGCACCATGCCGCGCCGGCGGCAAGCAGGCCGGCGATCAGCCAAGGGCCCGGCGAGACCCCGACGGCGGCGTCGAGGGCGCATCCCAGGAGCAAGGGCAGGGCGAGCCAGAGCGCCGGGGAGTGTCCGAAGCGGTCGGCGGTCAGGGTGTCTGGATCCAGGGGGTCGGGCCTTGCCATGCGCGGAGGCCTTGGCCTCCGACGGGCAGGGACCGGACCTCCGTGGCCAGCGAAGCCCAAGCGGGGTGCTTGGCGAGGGTAGGAGCCTGAAGCAGATTCCTTAGGGGAAAGATGACAAACTCACGGGAAGACCACCTAGGATGGGGGAGGGTGACCGTCGGGCTGTCCCAGGCGCCTCCTTCATAGAAGAGCAGGTCGATGTCCACGGTCCGGGGGCCATTACGGTTGGCCGTCCTTTCGCGGCCTAATTGTCGCTCAATTTCGAGGGTCGCGGCGAGCAGTTCGTCCGGATTTTTGTCACAAACAATTGCCAGACAGAGGTTTAAAAAATTTGGCTGATCGGTATGACCGACCGGATCGGAGTCAACCGCCGCCGAAATCGCGAGAATCTTCATTCCAGACAGGTCGCCTAGCCGGGAAATAGCTCGGGCGAGAAGGTCGGCCCGCTCCCCGAGGTTGCTCCCGAGGCCCAGGATATAGTGGAGCGGGGCCTTGTTCACGCCCGCTCGCGCCGGATCTTGACCGAAATCGCGTCAAACTCGGCCGCCACCGGGGCGAACGGCTTGGTGACCTCGACCGTCACCGCTTTGACGCAACCGAACGTCCCCAGAATCCGCGCGGCGATCTGCTGGGCCAACGTCTCAATCAGGTAGACGGGCTTCCCGGTCAGCTGGGCCTCCACCGTCCGGATCACCTCGGCGTAGTTCACGGTCAGTTTCAGGTCGTCGGCCGCGGCGGCCGGACGGGTGTCGACTTCGAGGTCGACGGACACCGTGAAACGCTGCCCGAGACGCTTCTCTTCGGGGAGGGCTCCGTGGTGTCCGAAGGACTTGATGCCGGCGATCCTGATGATGTCCACGCCCCGATGAATGACCGCCGCGGACTCCCCTGCAAGCGCCTTCCCGCGGCGCGCCCGCAATTGTTAGAAGTCCCCACTTGACCACCCTTCCAGCGGTCGCTGACAGTCCGCGGAACACTATGCCTAAGAGGACCGATATCCGCTCAATCCTCATCATCGGCTCGGGACCGATCATCATCGGCCAGGCCTG
>SYID01000177.1 GCA_005798925.1 Verrucomicrobiota bacterium | reverse complement strand
TCCCCTGCGGTGTTCGACACCCGCGGCAGCCTCCCTTCCCTACGAACATAATATACGGGAGGTGCGACCCGACCGGCCTCGTCCGAGCCGTGGCAACGTACCGCCCACCTAAATCCAGGAACAAGTGGAGCTCCAATCGGAATCGGCACAGGCGGGGGACCCTTTAGATGGAGATGACAGAGGACAGATGACGGATGACAGACAGGGATGCGATGAGATCGCATCCGTCTGACCCGAGGTAGGGTCGGGACCGCGTCACGACCTAGCTGCCTCTGGCCCGCGCACCTTAGGACGCGATAGTGATCAAGCCCCACCCTCACGACAGGCGACCCAAACAAAAGAGGGAGACCGGATGGTTGGCTGGGGGTTCTGATGCCCGCAGCTAACCATCCGGTCTCCCTTTTAGTTCTGTCTTTAGCTCAGCTTCAACGCCCCGCCTTCGCAGAGGCTCGGATTGCCGAACGTCTTCATCGGATGGCCGAAGCCCTGGGCGATCGCCATGAGCAGGCGGTTATGCGGCTCGTGCTTGAACTTGAGGGCGCGCCCGGTCTTGAAACCGAGGCCGCCGCCGATGAGCACCCACGGGATGTCCTCGTGCGTGTGACTGTTGCCCTTGCCGAGCTCGTTCGTCCAGACGATGGTGGTGTTATCCAGCATGTTGCCCTTGCCATCCGGCTCCGGCGTCTCCCGCAGGCGCTTCGCGAGATAGGCGATCTGCTCGGCGAACCAGGTGTTGATCCTGGTGAGCTTCTCGACGGAGCCGGTGTTGAGGTCCGGGTCGTGCGAAAGGGCATGATGGCCTTCCTCGATGCCGATCCACTTCATGCGGGCGCCGCCCACGGAGTTGGTGAACTGGAACGTCGAGACGCGCGCCATGTCGTTCTGGAAGGCGCTGATGAGGAGTTCGGTCTGCAGGCGCGTGATCCGCGGGATGCTGTCGTTCTCGAGCGGCACGCCGGGCTCCGGCGGATGCGGCACCTTGAGGGCCGCCTGTGACTGGCTTTCCTTGAGGCCGCGCTCGAGCTCGCGCAAGGCCGTCGCGTGCTGGTCGAGCAGCGCGCGGTCGCCCTTGTCCACCGCGTTGGCGACCTTGGCGATGTCGTCCTTGAGCCCGTCGAGCACGGAACCGAGGTTCTCGCCTTCCTTCATCGAACCATAGAGCTTGTCGAAAAGTTCGTAGGGACTGGAGACGGGCGCGACGGGCTGATTGGCGCCGGCGTAGCTCCAACGCGTCCATGGATCGGCGCGGTTGCCGACGGCGACACCGACCTCGAGCGAGCCCAGGCGGGTCTTGGTCCGCGGGTCGGCCTGGAGATGGGCGCGGATGACCTGGTCGACGGAAGGGCCGCTGGCCCAGCCGGCGGGGGCGCCGCCGCCGCCCATGATGTTGCCGGGGAAGAGCTCGATGCCGGTCAGCAGGCAGCTCATGCCGCGCATGTGGGCATCGCCGTCGCCGCGGACACGATTGTTCACGCCCTTGAGCGTGAGCAGCTTGTCCTTGAACGGCTCGAAAGGCTTCATGATCGCCTTGAGCTTGAAGTTAGCGCCTTCCTCGTCGGGCCAGAAGGCCGGCGGGACGACGCCGTTGGGCGAGAAGACGAAGATCACGCGCTGGCGGCGGCCGGCGGCCGGTTCGGCGGCGCCGAGGGTGGCGAGGCCGCCGAGGAGCGGGAGCGCGGCGGCCGAAAGGCCGAGGCGGCGGAGGAATTCGCGGCGGTGCTGGAGGGTCATGGTCTTAACGGACGGAAGGGACGGCGGAGGTGGCGGTGCTCGGGCGCAGGGCGGCGACGACCGCGACCTCGACGGCGAGGTTACGGACGTGGAAGCCGTCGGCCCGGAACTTGTCGGTCAGCCGGCCGACGAGTTCGGGCGAATAGGCGGCCGGAGGCTGCTTGACGAGCGAATGGAAGAGGTTGCGGACGAAGCCGGCCTGGCCGGAGGGGCTCTCGGCCGCGTGCACGCCGACGTCGCGCGCCCCGGTGAGCTTGAGCACGGTGCCGTCGGCGGCGGTGTAATCGGAGGTCGGATCGACGGGCTTCTGGTTGTCGGTCGCGCGCAAGCGGCCGACGGCGTCGAAGCGCTCGAAGCTGAAGCCGAGCGGGTTGATGGTGACGTGGCAGGACATGCACGCCGGCTTGGAAGTCAGCTCGGCGACCTTCTCGCGCATGGTGAACGAGGGGTCGAACTTGTCGTCCATGAAGGCGATGGCCATGGGCGGCGGCTTGAGCATACGCCCGAGGATGTTGCGCGTGACGAAGACGCCGCGGTGGATCGGGGAGGTGGACTTGGTATAAGAGAAGGTGGCGAGGAGATAAGGGTGCGTGAGCACGCCGGCGCGCTGGTCGGCGTCCATCTTCACCGGCTGGAAGCCGTCGCCGGGCGCGACTTTCTGGCCGTAGAACTTCGCGAGGCGCTGGTTCATCAGGATCGTGTCGCCCAGGAGAAGCTGACGGTAGTCCGACTTCTCCGACCAGACGATATCCTCGGTGAAAAGGTCGAGCGAGGTGCGCAGGTCCATGACCACGCCTTGGTCGAAGCCGGGATATTCCTTCTGGTCCTTGGCGATCTCCGCGCCTTCTTCGACATGGAGCCAGTCGTGGAGGAAGTCGCGGAGCTTCGCCTTGGCGCGCGGATCCTTCATCATGCGCTGGGCCTGCTGACGGACTTGGGCCTCGGTCTTCAGCTGGCCGGCGGCGGCGGCCCGGAGCAGCGGCGCGTCGGGGACGGAGTCCCAGAGCGCGAGGGCCAGGCGCGCGGCGACGGCGTAATCATCCTGCGGACCGAT
>SYID01000176.1 GCA_005798925.1 Verrucomicrobiota bacterium | reverse complement strand
GGCGGGGGTGATGATCGCGAACATGAGCTGGAACATCGAGAACACGTTCTGGGAGATCCAGTAGGCGTAATCGCCGTTAGGCGCGGCGCCCACGCCGTTGAGGAAGAAGAATTCGCTGCCGCCGAAGATCTTGCCGAGGAAGGTGCCGTCGAAGCTCTTGCCGAAGACCAGGGAGTAACCCACGGCCCACCAGAGGATCGTCACGAGGCCCGCCAACCCGAAGCACTGCGCCACCACGGAGAGCACGTTCTTGGCGCGCACCAGGCCGCCGTAGAAGAGGAAGAGGCCGGGCAGCGTCATGAACAGCACCAGGGCGGCGCACACCATGATGAAGGCGTTGTGGCCGGGGCCGGCGGAGGCCGCGATCGGTCCCGCGGCGACTTTGTCGTCGCCCGCCTTCGGGCCGACGTTGTTCACGTAGGCCTCAAGGTCGGCCACGCGCTGTTCGATGGCGGGAGCAGCCGGGGCGGCTTTGGCGGGTTCGGCCGCCGGAGCAGGTGCGTTCTGCGCCGACGACAGGTAAGGCACTGCCGCCAGGGCGAGGATGGTGAGAGTTCGTAGCAGGGATTTCATGGCGATAGCCCTTTCGCAACCCCCGTGCCAAGCCCGGCCAATTCAAGGTAACGTCCATTTGTGCCTAAATTAGAACGCAAGGCCAGGTCGGCCCTGCGTTAAAATCGACAACCCTGCCGGCGAATCCCGCCTAAAACGCCGTTTAGTTCGGGTTATAGCCTTCTTCGCCGTGGTCGGCGATGTCCAAGCCCTGTGCTTCCGCTTCTTCCGTGGGACGCAGACCGATGGTCGCGGCGACGATCTTCGCGATGATCCAGGTCATGACGAGCGAGAGGACGACGCAAAGGAGCATGGCGGCGAGCTGGCCGGAGAGAAGGCCGTTGCCGATGAGCTTGCCGCCGGCTTCGTTGACGGCTCCGTCCATGAGCAGGGCCGTCGCCAGCGCACCGATCGTGCCGCCCACGCCGTGCACCCCAAAGGTGTCGAGGGCGTCATCATAGCCAAACTTCGGCTTGAGCACCGAGCAGGCCCAGTAAGAGACGGCGCCCGCGAGCAGGCCGATCACCAAGGCCGAAGCACCGGTGACGAAGCCCGCGGCGTTGGTCACGGTCGCGAGCCCGGCGATCGCGCCGGAGCACAGCCCGAGGACGGAGATCTTGCCGCGGTGCAGTTTCTCGACGGCGGCCCAGGTCAGCGTCGCGGCGGAAGCACCCAGGGTGGTGGTCAGGAAGGCCTGCAGGGCCACGCCGTCGGCGGCGAGCGCCGAACCGGCGTTGAAGCCATACCAGCCGGCCCAGAGCAGGCCGGTGCCGATGACGCAGAGCACCATGCTGTGCGGAGGCATCGCGCGTTTGCCGAAGCCGACGCGCGGTCCGACGAGCACGCAGAGGAGCAGGGCCGACCAGCCCGAGGTCATGTGCACGACGATGCCGCCGGCGAAATCCGCGGCCTTGAAGGCGGACGCGCCGTTGGCGATGCCGGCGAAGTCGCCGGTGGCGCCCCAGACGGCATGCGCGACCGGATAGTAGACGAGGATCGTCCAGAGGAAGGAGAAGAGCAGCACGGCCGAGAATTTCATGCGCTCGGCCACGGCGCCGATGATCAGGGCCGGCGTGATCGCCGCGAACATGGCCTGGAAGAGGGCGAAGACCGCGGAGGAGAGGCCGGCCGCGTAAGCGGCGTCCGGGGCGAGGCCCAGGCCGGCGAAGCCGAAGTGCTCGCTGCCGCCGAAGGCGTGTCCGAGCAAGCCGCCGGAGAAGTTCCTGCCGAAGACCAGGCTGTAGCCGAAGGCCCACCACATGAGGATGCCCATGGCGGTCAGCGCCAGGCATTGCGCGGCGATGGACAGCACGTTCTTGCCGCGCACCAGACCGCCGTAGAACAAGAAAAGTCCCGGGATGCACATCATCAGCACGAGCGCGGTGCTGACCAAGACCCAGACGTTGTCGGCGGCGTTGGGGGAGGGGGCGGCAGAAATAAGCATGTTGCGACTTATTAAGCACTTTCTGTGCCATAAATTAGCCAGCGCCTGCTCCTCGCTTGCTATGGCGAGATTTCGGGGATAAATCCCCAAAACCGGGATAAAACAAATGTCTAAAGTTAAGCACACTGTCGTACTTTGCACACTCCTTGGCTTGTTCATTTTCAGCGCCGCCGCCGAGCCCGCCAAGCCTTGGCTTCTGATGGCGGACTGGCAGAAGCGCGACGCGGACCTCGTGTCCCATGCGGGCGGGGTGACGGGTTCTTTCGGTCGTTCCCGTTCCGGGGCCGAGCTCATCTATCAGGAGGCCGATCGGGCGCTCGACTGGGAGTGGTATCGCTATGAGCACCGCTTCGCGGGCGGAATCGCCGGGACCGAACGTTCCTACGGTGACGCCCAGGATCTGATCCTTTCAGGCTTCCGCCAATGGCAGGTCAGCCCGAAATACGCCGCCCAGGTGATCTACGGCCTGGAGTGGGCGGCGGAAGACGCCGTCGGCCTGGCCGACGGTTTCCGTTGGGGCTTGGGCGGCGCCGTCCGCTGGCACCCGGACGCCGAGACCGACGTGGCCCTCGGGCTGATGCTCCAGGACCGCTTCGAGAATTCGATCCTGCCCGTGCCTTACGTGAAGGCCGTCTGGCGCCCGTGCCGCTACGCCGAGGTGGAACTGCGCGCGACCGGCCTGCAGAACGGCGTCATCTTCCGGGGCTTCCCGACCGGCGACCGATCGACGACCGTCGACCTCCTGGTCGCCTACGAGACTTTGAATTTCCGGCTCAGCGACGCCGCCTACGGCAGCCGCGCGGTCGTGGTCGGCGAAGTGCCCATCCGCGTGGGCCTGACGCAGTTCCTCGAAGCCTCGGGCACCTGGTTCGTGCGCGGCCAGTTCGAGTGGGTGCCGTTCGCCCGCCACAGCTTCAAGCATGACGGCGAGACGCAGGCCGCTTTCCAGCCAGGCGCGACCTGGGGCCTCGCCGGCCGCGTGGGCGCGCGTTTCTGAGCCCGGCGCTCAGGCCGCGGCCGCCTGCAGCCATGCGTCGCGCCGGCGGACCGCGTCCTCGAGGTCGTGGGTGCGGAGCGAACGGCGGACGCGTCGCTTGGTGAAGTCCGCGAGGTGCTCGGTGTAGTGCAGCCACCACGTCCCGTTGTTGTTCCAGAGGTGGTGCAGACGATTGGCCTCGCTGACGCGGATGGACAGCTTGGCGGCGGCGGGACGGGCGGCGGTGTCTTGGGTGTTGATCATGGTGGGCGGCGGTGAAAGGGACGCGCAGCACGATCAATCCTCAGGGGACTGTGATTTTTAGCCTTTCGGCTCTCATCTCGGCGCCTTGCGGCTCCGATGACCACCGTGGCCCGGAAGGGCTCGGTTGGTGCAGGTTCGGCTTGCGGCCGGCCTGCTCGTGATGCGTCTGATAAGGAACTGACGCCACTATGGGCGGCCGACCGCCGGAAGGCAAGCGGGACCTGCTTTGCAGAGTGTCATAAGAAAGAGGGTGATGCCCCGGCCGGCGGACTTGCCTGCCATCAGGCGGCCGTCACGCTGGCCCCCATGGGTTTCTTCCGCTTCCGCAAGGTCCTCCCGCTCGGCCGTTTCCTCCGGATCAACGTCTCGAAGACGGGGGCTTCGCTTTCCGTCGGTCGTCCGGGCGCGACCGTCAACGTGCGCAAGGACCGCGTCGACGGCACGGTCGGGCTTCCCGGCAGCGGCCTCTCTTACAAGGAGCGCCTGGCGAACCGCGGCTGCGCCTCCGCGCTGGGGTTCGCGCTCATGCTCGCTTCGTCGCTCGCCGTCGTCGTCGCCTGCGCGCGTTAGACGCGGGCTCGCTCGGCGAGGCTTGCGCGCCGTCGGCGATCTTCGCCGCAAGTGCCCGGGAAAGGACTCGAACCTTCACGCCTTTAGAGGGCGGCGGATTTTGAGTCCGCTGCGGCTGCCATTTCGCCACCCGGGCGGATTGCGGACGACCATTCACTCCGCGCCGTCGCCGCCGCGCAAGAAAAACCGTGCGGCCGGACGCGCGGGTTCTGTCAGCGGAAAACGCCGACAACAAAAAAGGCGCTCCTTGCGGAGCGCCTTTCAGCGAAGATCTCGGAGGAGATTACTTGGCGCCGAGGATCGCGTCCTTCGCGGCCTTGGCCACGCGGAACTTCACGACTTTCTTGGCCTTGATCTGGATCGTCTCGCCGGTGGCCGGGTTGCGACCGAGGCGGGCCTTGCGGTGGACGAGGACGAGCTTGCCGAGGCCGGGGAGCGTGAAGGAGTTCTTCGCGTTCTTGTAGGCGAGGGCGGCGATGATCTCGAGGATCGCGGTGGCCTGCTTCTTGCTGATCTCGGCTTTCTCAGCGATGGCTCCGGCGATCTGGGACTTGGTGAGGGCTTTGGACATGTTGGTTATGGGTTGGGTGTGCAGTGATGCGGATGTATTAAGTAGCGAACCTCGCGCTGAAAACCAGCGAAAAATAAGGGTGTGGCGCAGGTTTCTTCCGAGCCCCTTCCCGGTGAAAAACCTTTTGCATGCCGCCGACTTCCTTCCTAGGTGTGATTGCAGACCCAAACTCATGCGCCTCCGCCCGCCCGCCGCCTTCTTGTTTTCCGTCCTGATCGGGGCGGTCGCCCTGTCCGCCGACGACGAAGTCGTCCGCCTGGAACCCGCCTTCGGCGAGATCCAGTTCAGCCTCCCGGTCGCCCTCGCCCCGTTGCCGGGCGATCGGGACACGGTCTTCGTGCTGGAGAAAGGCGACCCGGCTCCCGGGGCCACGGTCGACAAGAGCAAGAAGAAGGCTTCCGCCTACCTTGGCGGCAAGGTGCAGATGATCACCGGTCTGGCCTCCGGTCAGTTCGCCAAAAGGCAGGTCTTTCAGCTCGACCCCAAGGACGGTAAATTCGACGCGGCCGGGGAATGCGGCTTCCTGGGTTTCGCCGTTCACCCGAAGTTTCGGGAAAATAAGCAAGTATTTGCATATTATAGCCTTAGGATAGACGGGAAGCTGCATCAGCGGGTCTCCCGTTTCCTGCTTTCAAGCATCGCTCCTTTCACCGTAGACCCCTCGACCGAGCAGCCCTTCATCACCCAGCTCGACCCAGCCGCCAATCATAACGGCGGCGATCTGCATTTCGGCCCGGATGGCTACCTTTACATCAGCTGTGGTGACGGAGGCTCCGGAGGCGACGCTTTCGACACGGCCGGCTATATCAACAAAGGCTTCCACGCCGCGGTCTTCCGCATCGATGTGGACAAGAAGCCGGGCAATCTCGCTCCCAATCCCCATGAATCGGTGGTCACCGATGCCCAAGGCCGGGCTTACTACGCCATTCCGTCCGACAACCCCTTCCTCGGGGTGACTTCCCACCGAGGCCGGCCGGTCGACCCCAAAGCCGTCCGGACGGAGACCTGGGCGACCGGCCTGCGCAACGCCTGGCGGATATCCTTCGACCCCAAGACCGGGGCCTGTTTCGCCGGCGACGTGGGGCAGGGGCTCTACGAGGAAATCGACCTCCTGGTGGCCGGCGGCGACTACGGCTGGCACGACGTCGAGGGTTTCCACGTCTTCAATCAGAAGGATTCCGGCGGCAAGAAGGCCATGCCGGCCCTCGCTCCCGCCTCCGCCTTCAAGGCCCCCATCCATGAATATGACCGTAAGCTCGGGAATTCCGTGACGGGCGGCGTCGTCTGCCGCGGCGAGCGCGTCCCGGCCATCGCCGGCGCCTACGTCTTCGGAGATTTCGCCTCCGGGCGCATCTTCGCCCTGCATGAGAGGGACGGCAAGTGGGGGTCACGGCAGATCGCCAAGGACTTCAGCGTAGCCGGCTTCGGCCATGACCCGGCCAACGGCGACGTCCTCGTCGCTTCCCTCACCGGCAAGGTCCAGCGCATCGTCCGCAAGTAAGCCGATGCTTTCCCGCCGCGCGCTGCTCGGTCTCGCGGGTTCCCTGCTCGCAGGCTCCGCGGTGCGTCCGGTCCTCGCGGCGGCTCCGTCACCGAAGGCGCCGGAGTTCAGCCTGTTCACGAAGCATCTCGTCGGGTTGCCTTACGACCAGCTCGCCGAGATCGTCGCCGGACTCGGCTTCAAGGGCGTCGAGGCCCCCGTGCGCAAGGGCGGCCATGTCGAGCCGGCGCGCGTCGAGGAGGATCTGCCGAAACTCGCCGAGGCCTTCAGGAAGCGCGGCGTGGCGATCACGCTGATGACGACCGACCTCAACGAGGTCAGCGCGGCGGACCGCACCGAGCAGGTGCTCCGCACCGCCCGCGCCCTCGGCATTCCGCGCTACCGCATGAAGTGGTATGCCTACGCCGGCGCGAAGACGCCTTGGCAGCAGCTCGATGAGATCAAGCCGCGCCTGCGGGACCTGGTGGCGCTCAGCAAGGAAGTCGGCGTGCTCCCCTGCTACCAGAACCACTCGGGGTCGAAATACGTCGGCGCGGGGGTCTGGGACATGGCCATGCTCATGCGCGCGCATCCCGCCGAGGATCTGGCCTGGGCGTTCGACTTCTTCCACGCCACCGTCGAGGGCGGCCTGTCCTGGCCCAACGAGCTCGCGCTCGTCCAGGACCGTATCAGCATGGCTTACTTCAAGAATTTCAAGTGGGCGGGCAAGACCCCCGAAGGGTGCCCGCTGGCCGAAGGGGTTGTCGGGCGCGACGCGGTGGCTCGCCTGCGGGCCGG
This sequence comes from Verrucomicrobiota bacterium, assembly GCA_005798925.1. Taxonomy (GTDB): domain Bacteria; phylum Verrucomicrobiota; class Verrucomicrobiia; order Opitutales; family UBA953; genus UBA953. Next base: position 3,754 of record SYID01000176.1, on the reverse strand, counting down.
CTCGTTCCGCGGGCCGGTCTGCCTCCACGTCGAATACCTCCGGGGCAACCCCGCGGATCCGGCCCATCTCAGGCTCGCGATCGAGGCCACCCGCCGGGATTTCGCCACCCTCCGCGAGTGGTGGGCTTGAGCCAGGCCGGGCTGGGGTGGGCCCAAAGATAGGCTGGAACTTGCGAGGGCAGGGGATGTAGTAACCTTCTCCCCGCCATGCCCCGCTCCGTCCTCTTCCTTTTCGCCGCGGCCTCGTTGGTCGCCGCGCCTAAGTCCGCACCGGTCGCCATGCCCGCGCCCGAGCCCTACAAGCCTTCCGAGGGCGGGTCGCTCCCCGCCGGCCTTTTCCAGCTGCCCGAAGGCCTCGAGGTCACGCTTTGGGCCCGTTCGCCGATGCTGGCGAACCCGACCAACATCGATTTCGACGCCCAGGGACGTCTCTGGGTCAACGAGGGCGTCAATTACCGCACCTACAACAAGGGCGGCAAGCGTCGCCCCGAAGGCGACCGCGTGATCGTGCTCAGCGATGCCAAAGGGCAGGGCTTCGCCGATTCCGTCCAGACGTTCGTGCAGAACCCTGACTGGACCTCGCCGCTCGGCATCGCCGTCATCGACAACGTCGTCTACGTCTCCCACGCCCCGACCATCACGAAGTTCACCGACGTGAACCGCGACGGCAAATTCGACGCCGCGGTCGACCAGCAGGAGACTTTCCTCACCGGTTTCGGCGGCCAGGACCACGACCATTCGCTCCACGCCGTGGTCGCCGGTCCGGACGGCAAGCTCTACATCAACTCCGGCAACTGCGGCGCGGTCGTGACCGACAAGTCGGGCAAGACTTTCCGCGTCACCAGCAACTATGTCGACGAACGCGGCGGCAAATGGCCTTTCGACGCGCGCGCCCACATCGGCGCGAAAAGCGACGACGGCTTCGTCTGGTCCTCCGGCTTCTCCGGCCGTCTCAACGCCGACGGCACCGGCCTCGAGATCCTCGGCAACGGCTACCGCAACAGCTTCGAAAGTTTCCCGTCCTCCCTCGGCGACCTCTTCCAGGGCGATAACGACGATTCCCAGAGCTGCCGCACCTCCTTCGTCCTCGAATACGGCTCGGCCGGCTACACCACTCCCGCGGGCCAGGGCTACGGCTCCGTCAGGCGTCCCGGCCAGTCGATGCCGCGCGCCCACTGGCGGCAGGACGATCCCGACACGATGGACGTCGGCGACGTCTACGGCGGCGGCTCGCCCACCGGCATCACGGTCTACGAGAACGGCGCGCTCGGCGAAGCCTGGGCCGGCACGCTCCTGAACTGCGAGCCTTCGCGCAACACGGTCTTCGCCTACAAGCTCACCGCGCAGAAGGGCACGTACGCCCTCAGCGAAGCCACCCGTAAGGACCTCATCACCTCCAACCCCGCGCGCGAGTTCGTCGGCACCGACTTCAAGAAGATCTCTCCCGAGGAAGCCGCCAAGCCCAACGAACGGATCCTCTTCCGCCCGTCCGACGTGACCGTCGGTCCGGACGGCGCGATCTACGTGGCGGATTGGTATGACTCCCGCGTCGGCGGCCACCAGACCCTCGACGACACGTGCACGGGCGCGATCTACCGCATCGCTCCGAAGGGCTTCAAGTCCGTCGTCCCGAAGGTCGACCTCTCCACGCCCGAAGGCGCCGCCGCCGTGCTGCGCAACCCGGCCGTCAACGTCCGTCACCTCGGCTTCAACGCCCTCAAAGGCTTCGGCGCGAAGGCGCTGCCGGCCGTCTCGGAAATCCTCCGCGACGCCAATCCTTACGTCGCCGCCCGCGGCGTCTGGCTCCTGCCTCACCTCGGCGAGGAAGGCGTCACCCGGGTCAAGGCCCTCGTCAAGGATGCGAATCCTTCGTTGCGCCGCCTGGCCTTCCAGTCGCTGCGCCGCGCCGGCCACGACACCCTCGGCATCGCCGCCGAGCTCGCCGCCGACGCCGACGTCGCCGTCCGGCGCGACGTCGCCACCTCGCTCCACGGCGCGCCGGCCGACAAGGCCGTGCCGATCCTGGTCGAGCTCGCCCGCCGCCTCGACGTCTCCGACAAGAATTCCGTCGCCGCCTTCGGCATCGGTTCCGCCAACAAGCAGGACGCCGTCTGGTCCGCCGTGAAGTCGACGCTCGCCCAGGGCGGCGCCGAAGCCTGGTCGCCCCAGGTCGAACGCATCGCCTGGCTGCTGCACCCGGCCTCCGCGGTGCCGGAGTTCCTCGCCCGCGCTTCTTCCGCCAAGGTCTCGCAGGCCTCCCGCACGCTCGCCGTCGAATCGCTCTCGTTCGTCGACAGCAAGGAAGCCGCGCTCGCGATGATCAAGCTCTGCGCCGATGGCTCGCCTTCCGCCTCCGAAGCCAAGGGCTGGGCCCTGATGCGCATGACCGGCCTCTGGTCGGCCTACGATATCCGCGCCGAGCTCAAGACCGCCGGCGTCTACGATGCCAAGAAGGTCGTCGTGAACGCGATCGAGGTGCCGGAAGCCCCCGCCGGGACCTACGCGGAGCAGGACGTGCTCGCCAAGACCGGCGACGCCGCCAAGGGCGCCGCCTTGGCCCAGCGTTGCGTGATGTGCCACCAGCTCGACGGCAACGGTCCGGCCTACGGTCCGGAGCTCAAGGGCTGGGCCGCCCGCCAGAGCCGCGAGGCCCTCGTCCGCGCCATCGTCAACCCCTCGGCGGACATCGCCCTGGGCTACGAAGGCGTCTCCCTCAGGCTCAAGGCCGGCGGCCGCATCGACGGCCGCCTCCAGTCCAACAACGACCCGATCGTCATCACCTCGACCGGCGGCGCCACCCAGTTGGTGCCCAAGGACCGCGTCGCGGGCGGCCAGACCAAGATGACCCGTTCCCTCATGCTGTCCGGCGAACAACTGGGCCTGAGCGCCCAGGATGTGGCCGATATCGCCGCCTACCTCGCCACCTACAAGTAAGCCCGAAGGCCTAAGGCGCTGTTTCGAGGGGGTTTTCCATCAGGAAGACCCCCTTTTAATTTACCGCTTGCTTCCGGGGCCGGGTTTATCAGGTTCGACCCTCCTTTCCCTAGGCGAGGCACGGCCGCATGACGCGGGCCCGCGACTCACTGGGCACCAAAAGACCTTATACCAACATGAAGCAGCTCACCCTTAACGTCACCAGCCGCGCGCTCCATGGCCGCGGCCCCGCCCGCCGTCTCCGCGTCGAAGGCTCCATTCCCGCCATCATCTACGGCAAGTCCGGCAACCACAGCGTCGCCGTCAAGCAGGAGGCCTTCCGCGACCTCATGCGCGCCAAAGGCAACGCCGCCTCCCTCATCAATCTCGACGTCGACGGCAAGAAGATGCTCTCCCTCATCAAGGAGTTCCAGCGTCACCCGATCACCCAGAAGTTCCTCCACATCGACATCATGGAGATCGACCCGAGCTCCCCGATGACCGCCGCGATCCCGGTGCGCGTCATCGGCGAGGCTTACGGCGTCAAGACCGACGGCGGCACGCTCGCCATCGTCTCCCAGACCATCAACGTCCGCTGTCTCCCGAAGGACCTCCCTGAGTTCATCGAGATCGACGTCACCGAGCTCAAGGTCAACGAATCCATCCACGTCGGCGAGGTCAAGGCCCCGGCCGGCATCACCTTCCCGGGCGACCCCAAGCGCGTCGTCGTGGTCTGCTCGGAAATGGCCGAGGAAGAAGCCGCTCCCGAGGCGACCCCCGCCGCCGGCGCCGCCGCCGCTCCTGGCGCCGAAGGTGCCGCCGCTCCTGCGGCTGGCGCCGC
>SYID01000175.1 GCA_005798925.1 Verrucomicrobiota bacterium | reverse complement strand
GATGACGTTGAGTCCGCTGTCGCGGAGGTTCATCGCGTGGGAATGTCCCTGGGAACCGAAGCCGAGGACGGCGAGGGTCTTGTTCTTGAGGAAGCCGAGATCGGCGTCCTTGTCGGTGTACACTTTGGCAGGCATGGTGTTGGTGGAAGAGGGTTACTTGACGGCCTTCTTGAGGCCGCGGGGCAGGGCGACGGCGCCGGTCCGGGCGGTCGCCAGGATGCCGTAGGGGCTGATGAGGTCGAGGAAGGCGCCGATCTTGTTTTCGTTGCCGGTGAACTCGATGACGACGGTGTCGTGGGCGACGTCGACGACCTTGGCGCGGAAGAGGGAGGCGATCTCGATGATCTCGGTGCGGGTCTTGGTGTTGCACTTCACCTTGCAGAGGATGAGCTCGCGGGCGACGTGTTCGACCTCTTCGCGGGAGAAGTCCTGGACGGTGATGACGTTGATCAGCTTCTCGAGGGCCTTGACGCAACGGTCGAGGGCGGCGTCGTCGGCGACGACGGTCGCGGTGATGCGCGAGAAGGCCGGGTCGTGGGTCGGGCCGACGTTGAGGGTCTCGATGTTGAAGCCGCGGCCGGAAAGCATGCCGGCCACGCGGGCCAGGACGCCGAACTTGTTTTCGACGAGGGCGGAGAGCGTGTGCTTCTTCTTGGGGGGCGTCATGGCGACTGGAGAGTGTGATGGAAGGGGTGGACGGAGAGGGACTCGAACCCACGACATTCTGCGTGTAAAGCAGACGCTCTAACCAACTGAGCTATCCATCCAGAGGAAGGGTTGGTATAGGGATGCCCCCCGCCTTTTGTCCACTATGAAAACCGCCCCGCGGGCTTGCTCCGGGCCCGTTCGGCCCGCAATCTGCGGGCAAATGGACCCCGTCCGCCGTCAACGCATCCTGGAGGCGCTCCAAACACTTGCCCAGCCGGGCCTCCCCAAGGACGGCCTTTTGGCCTGCATGCGGGTGCTCGATGCGGAAGTGGTCGCCCCGGATTCGGGTCTGCCGGGCGACCTCGATCACTACCTGCGCCGCCGCTCCTACGAGAAGGCGCTGGTCTATCTCCAGGGCGGTACGCCGGGCGCGGGGACCTGCGGACGAGGCGCATGAGCGGCAATCCTTTCGATAAGCTGGACGGCCAGGACCTGCCCCCCGGCCCGCCCCCGAAGCCGGTCGTACCGGCCGCCAAGGCCAAGCCGAAGCTGGGCAAGGTGATCCTGCAGTACGAACGCGCCGGCCGCGGCGGCAAGGAGGTCACGATCCTGAAGGGGCTCTGGATCGAATCGCAGGAGATGCGCATGCGCGAGGCCCTTCTCAAGGAGCTTAAGCGCGCCCTCGGCACCGGCGGCGCCCTCGAGGGCCGCGAGATCGTGCTGCAAGGCGACCGCCGCGACACGGCGAAGGCCTGGCTGCTGAAGGAAGGTTTCACGACCAACCTCTGAGCGCAAAACCACTCGCCTCCGTCCGCCGCACGGGTAGGGTGGGGACGTGCCCGACCTGCAACCTAGTCTCATCCGCCTCGACGGCGATTTCGCGCCCGTCCGCCGCGTAGTCGAACTGCTGCGCGCCGCCGGCGGCCGCCCGCTGCTCGTCGGCGGCTGCGTGCGCGACGCGCTGATGAAGGTGCCGGTCCTCGACGTCGACGTCGAGGTCTACGGCCTCGGCACGCGCCAGGTCGAAGCCGCCCTGCGCAAGGAATTCGGCATCATCACGGTCGGCGCGGCCTTCGGCGTGACCAAGCTCAAGGACTTCCCGGTCGACGTCTCGGTGCCCCGCCGCGAGAACCGCACGGGCGCCAGGCATACGGATTTCGACGTGCAGGCCGACCCGACGATGACGCCGAAGGACGCCGCGGAACGCCGCGACTTCACGCTCAACGCCATCATGTGGGATCCGTTCACGGGCGAGATCCTCGACCCGTGGGGCGGCGTGGCCGACCTCAAGGCGAACCGCCTAAGGCATGTCTCGGCCAAGTTCGCCGAAGACCCGCTCCGCGTCCTCCGCGCGATGCAGTTCGCCGCGCGCTTCGAGTTCTCGGTCGCCCCGGAGACGATCGCCCTCTGCGCCACGCTCACGCAGGCCGACCTCCCGCCGGAACGCCTGATGGAGGAGTGGACGAAGCTCCTGCTCCGCGGCCGCAAACCCTCCGTGGGTTTGAATGTCCTGAAGGACTGCGGTTGGACGAAGTTCTACCCCGAACTGCACGCGATGATCGGCGTGCCTCAGGATCCGGAATGGCATCCTGAGGGCGACGTCTGGAACCATACCCTCGCTTGCCTCGACGCCTTCGCGGAGATCCGCGTCGGCGACCGCGACGAAGACCTGATCATCGGCCTCGCGGTGCTGCTGCACGACATCGGCAAGGCGACCACGACGAAGAAGGAGGAGAAGGACGGCCGCTGGCACGCCTACGGCCACGAAGAGGAGAGCTTCAATCTCGCCCCGCGCTTTCTCTCTCAGATCACGCAGGAGAAGAAGCTCATCGACTCCGTCCTGCCCCTCGTGCGCTGGCACGGACAGCCGTATTACCTGCACAAAGCCGGCGTCGGTGACGCCGCTGTCCGTCGCCTCGCCAACAAGGTCGTCCGCATCGACCGCCTTTGCCGCGTCGACCTCGCCGATCGCCGTGGTCGCGGCGCCGCGAGCATGCACGGGCCTTCCCCGCATGGCGAATGGCTCGCCGAACGCGCGGCCGCGCTGCAGGTAGCATCGACCGCCCCCAAGAAGATCGTCCTCGGCCGCCACCTCATCGCCATGGGTCATAAGCCTGCGGGCTGGTTCTCCCAGATCCTCGACGAGGCCTTCGAAGCCCAGCTGGACGGCGTCTTCGGCGACGAAGCCGGCGGTCTCGCCTGGCTGACGGAACGCATGGCCAAGGGCGTTGTCTGATTTTTCACCATGTCGCAACCTGCCGCCGGTATCCCGGAACTCCTTTCCGTCAGCTCGCCTGACTGGGCCGCCGTATTGGTCAAGGTGCTCGCTCATTTCCAATGCGCCACGGGCACGATTCATCGCACCGACCCGTCCACGGGCCTGCTCACGCTGGTGACCCAGCACGGCATCCCTCCGCACGTGCTCCCGATGCTGCTGCCGAAGATCGACAACATCCCGTTCGGCAAAGGTATCGCCGGTTGCGCCGCGCAGCGCAAGGAGGCCGTCCAGCTCTGTAATCTCCAGGAAGACCTCGGCGGCGTCGCCAAGCCCGACGCTCAGAAGACGAACGTCCAAGGCGCGCTCGCCGTCCCGGTCGTCGGCGCCGACGGCAAGGTCCTCGGCGTGCTCGGTATCGGTAAGATGCAGCCCTACGACTTCACCCCCGCCGAGATCGCGGATCTCAGCGCGGTTGCCGCGCTGATTTCAGCGAAGATATAGGATGGATGATGAAGGATAGCAGATGAGAGATGAACGATGGGGGCGTGGGAATGCCTGACCCTCTGCCTTCAATCCTTAATCATCCATCGGCCATCGGTCTTCATATCATTCATCGTTCATCCTCCATCTTCCATCACGGTTGCTGGCTTAGCGCCCTTCCCGTCGGCGATTCCTTCGTCTTGAGCAGGCCTTCGGGCAGACCGGCGTAGACGAGCTTGCCGCCTTGCTCGCCGCCCTCGGGGCCGAGTTCCATCACCCAGTCCGCGGCGAGGATCACGTCGGCATGATGTTCGATCACGATGAGCGTGGCCCCTGCGTCGCGGAGGCGGCCGAGCAGGGCGAGGAGCTTGGCGATGTCGTCCCAGTGCAGGCCGGTCGTGGGTTCGTCGAGGACGTAAAGGCGACCCGAGTGGTCGCGGCGCGCGAGCTCGGACGCGAGCTTGAGGCGCTGCGCTTCGCCGCCGGAGAGGGTGTTCCCAGCCTGGCCGAGCTTGAGGTACCCGAGGCCGACCTCGGCGAGGGTGCGGAGCTTCTC
>SYID01000174.1 GCA_005798925.1 Verrucomicrobiota bacterium | reverse complement strand
GCGTGACGCCGTGGTCGTCGCTGAGGCGCGTGATCCAGGTGCCCATCGTGCCGTTGCTGAGGATCGCGGGCTGCAGGGAGTTCGCCGAGCTCTCGCGGTCGGTCACGGGGTCGGGACGGCTGGCGCGCCACCCGAAGGCCGCCATGACGTCGCAGACGGCCTGGATACGGGGCAGGGCGAGGGCGGGTCGGTCGCGCTCGTTGGAGGTCGAGGTCAGCATCCAGGCGCGGCGCGGCTGGCCGAGCGTCACGGAGTTCGCCTGTTCGCGGATGCTGTCGATGTCGAGGCTGGCTTCTTCCGTGCGGAAGGGCTTGCCGGTCGTCGCGAACATCGAGTCCACGACTTGTTCGGCGGAAAGCCGGCGCGGGGCGGGGGCCACGTAGAGCGGGTTCGGCAGCTTCTGCGCGAGGTCCGTCGCGCGCTGGTAGGCGTGCGAGTTCAGGATGAGCCGGCGCACGTGGTCGGCGTCGTAGCCGCTGCGGACGAGCTCGCGGCCCAGCCAGCGGAGCAGCTCCGGGTGGGAGTTCTTAGAACGCTCCCAATCCCAGGGCTGGTCCACCAAGCCGCGGCCCATCAGGCGGGCCCAGATCCGGTTGGCCATCACCTGCGCGAAGCGTTCGTTCTGCGGAGCGGTGACGAGCGTGGCGAGGCGGTCGCGCGGATCCTTGGGGTCGAGGGCGAGTTCGTCGGCGAAGCTCTCCTGCGAGAATTCCGGGAAGGGCCAGTGCGGCTCGACGGACGTGCCCGGCTCGAGGGTGACTTCGATCAAAGGCTTGCGGCCGCCCTCGCGGAGCTTGGCCATCGAGACGCTGCTGGTCGCCGGGACTTTGACCGCCTTGGTCTGGAGCAGGGCGGCGAGGGCGAAGACCTGTTCCTGCTTCGACGTGTGGGCGGGCGAGTCGTGACAGCGCGCGCACTTGGTCTCCACGCCGAGGAAGGCGGTGGTGACGATGGTGGCCTTGGCGGCCATGGGGACGTCGTTCTGGGAGGCGATGCCGAAGCCGGCCGGGCCACCGGCGGCGGACGAGCCTTTGAGGCGCAGGAGTTCGGTGACCATCAGGTCCAGCGGCTTGCGGTCGACGAGCGACTCGTAGATCCACCAGCGGAAGGGACCGGAATTATTAAGGGTCGGGTTGAGGATGTTCGGGTTCTCGGCGAGGACATCCTGCCAATAGCCCATGCCGTGGTCGGCGGCCCGCGGATCGGCGAGCAGGCGGTCGATGGCCTGGGCGCGCTTGTCGGGCGAGGCGTCAGCGGCGAAGGCGGCGATCTCGGCGGCCGAGGGCGGCACGCCGACGGTGTCGAGCGTCACGCGGCGCAGGAAGGCAAGGTCGTCGGTCAGCGGCGTGAGGCGCGTCGAGAGCGGGCGGTATTCGGGCCAGGCGGCGCCTTCCTTGATCCACTGTTCGATGAGCGCGACGTCAGCGGCGGCGAGGCGATGGCCTTTCGGCGGCATCATCTCATCGGGGTCGTCGGAGCGGATGCGGGCGAGCAGGGAGCTCTTGGCCGGGTCACCGGGCACGATGGCCGCGCCGTCGCTCTTGCCGCCCTTGAGCGCGCCGGCGAGGGTGTCGAGATGCAGGCCGCCCTTGGGCTTGCCGCCTTGGTGACATTCGAGGCAGCTGGCCTCGAGGATGGGCTGGATCTGCGCGTAGAACTCGACGCCGCCTTGCTTCACGGCTTTGACCTGGGTCTGGTAGCCGACGATCTTCTCGGCGAGGAAATGGTCGATCGGGTTGTTCGCGGGGAAGCCCGGAGCCAGCGGGGGCACCGCGGTCTCCGGCGTGCGGGCGAGCCACTGCTTCGCGGCTTCTCGGCGCTTCTGCCAATACTCGCCTTGGCTGGCGCGAGCGGCGGCGCGGGCGGCGGCGTCGATCCGCGCGAGGCGTTCTTCCTCCTGCGCGGCATAGGCGGCCCAGCCGGCATCGTTGTAGGACGGGGTTTCTCCGGAGGGTGAAAGCAGCTGCCAATCGGTACGCCCGGAGAGAGAAATCGCGGCGATGGTCTCGCCGAGTTCCGGACGACGGCGGGCGCCCTTGTTGTTGATGACGTAACCGACGATCGATTCCAGGATGATGCGATGCTCGCCGCCCTTGGTCTCGAATTCGGCCCACGCGTCACGGTTGCCGGGCGGGGCGAAGCGGAAGTCGCCGCCGAGGTCGAGGTAGTCGTCCTGCGCCTTGACCGGCTTGTTGTCCGTGCCGGGCGGCGGGAACGGCGTCTTCGCGATGAGCTTGCCGTCGACGAAGAGCGCCGAGGCTCCGCGACCGCGGAGGAGGAGTCGGTGCTTGCCGGCGGGGAGTTTCACGACGCCGAGGGCCCGGAAGAAGTAAGGGTGGCCGCGTTCGGCGCGCACGCCGGTGTCGACGTATTTCTCGGGCACGCGGGTGAAGCCGAAGGCCGGGGCGACGTAGCTGTCGGTCACGGCGAGGGGCTTGTCGGGCCAGACGTTGGCCGTCGGGTTCCAGGCCTCGCAGAGTTCGACGCGCACCTGGCCGTTGGTCACGGTGGTCCAGTCGACCTTCGGGGCCGTGCGCGCGACATCCGGCACCTTGGCGGCCTTGGCGCCGCTGGCGCTGTCGTTGCCGGCGTTGGGGCTAGGGCCGACCTGGGCGACCTCGGCCTTCACGACCGGGGGCAGGGTGGTGGCGAAGCGTCCGGCGATCTCGGCGGAGGGCACGAGCGTGCGAAATAAACGGATCTCGTCGATCGCGCCGCGGAAGCTGCTGTTCGGGAGGCCGCCCTGCGAGGAGCCGATCCACACCGGAGCGTCGTCGACGATCGGAGCGTCGGTCGTCGCGCCGTCCATGTCCCACGAGCCTTTGACTTCCTTGCCGTCGATCCAGCCGCGGATGCTCTCCGGCTGGCCGAATTCATAGCGCACCGCGACGTGGTGCCAGCGGCCGTCGTTGGGGAAACCCGTCGGGGTGGTCCAGCGGTGCCACTTCACGCCTTTTTCGGCGGGCGAGGCGAAGAGGAAGTTGAGGCAGGCGGTGTCGTAGAGGACGCGCAAGCGCACGGCCCAGTTCTGATTGCTCGGGTTCGGCGCCTTCGGGTCCGTGCGGCCCTTGCCGATGATCATCGCGTTCTCGCCCTTGCGCAGGCCGTCGGGGCGGACCCAAGCTTCGAGCGTGAAGGCGTCGCCGTTCTTGAAGTCGAAGACGCTGTCCGCTCCGGGGTCTTTGATCACCAGGCGGGCGCCTTGGCCGTCGAAAGTCGGCGCGACGTTCTGGGTGTCGAAGCGAGGGTAATCCGGGCGGCGCGGACCGGCCTGCTTGAGGCGCACGTTGCCGACGGCGGAGAGCTCTGGACCGGGCTGGCCGTCGAAGGTCCATGCCGGGACCGTCTCGGCGACGGCTAGGGCGGTGAAGCTCAGGAAGAGGGGCAGAAGACGGCGCATCTGAAAGAAAAGACAAGGGATGAGCCGAAGGGGTTCCTCCCGACATCCAGAATGAGTCGAGTCGGGGGCGGCGGTCAATCGTACCGGCGTGTCCTTAATACGGAGGTTTACTGTCCGATTCCTCTCGGGGTTGCCTGAGGCCGGCTGGGCGGCCTAGGTTAGGCCATGCCTTCGACCGCCCGCCGCCTCGCCGGTTTCACTGAGTCCGTCATCCGCGGGATGACCCGTCTGGCCAACCAGCACGGGGCCATCAACCTATCCCAAGGCTTCCCTGACTTCTCTCCGCCCGAGGAGCTGCTGGCAGCCTTAGAACGGGCCACGCGCGGTCCGCATCACCAATACGCCGTCACCTGGGGCGCCCCGCGTTTCCGTCAGGCCTTGGCCAAGAAGATCCAGCGCTTCAGCGGCCTCGCCATCGATCCGGACCAGCACCTCGTCGTCACCTGCGGCAGCACCGAAGCGATGATGGTCGCGATGATGACCGCCTGCAATCCGGGCGACAAGGTGATCGTCTTCTCGCCCTTCTACGAGAACTACGCCGCCGACGCGATCCTCTCCGGCGCCGAACCCATTTTCGTGCCGCTACGCGCGCCGGACTTCGCCTTCGACCCCGACGAGCTCGCCAAGGCCTTCGCGCAGCAGCCCAAGGCGATCATCGTCTGCAACCCTTCGAACCCCTGTGGCAAGGTCTTCACGCGCGACGAGCTCATGACCATCCTGCGCCTGGCCGAGCAGCACGACGCGTTCGTCATCACCGACGAACCCTACGAGCACATCGTCTACGCCCCGCACGAGCATGTGTATTTCGCCGCGCTGCCCGGCGCGTTCGAGCGGACCATCACCTGCAATTCATTGTCGAAGACCTATTCCATCACCGGCTGGCGTCTCGGCTACGTGCAGGCCGCCCCGCATGTCATCGCCCAGGCCCGCAAGGTGCATGACTTCCTGACGGTCGGCGCCGCCGCGCCGTTGCAGGAGGCCGCCGTGGCCGGACTCGAGCTGCCGGACTCGTATTACGCCGGGCTCGGCGAACTCTACGCCGCCAAGCGCACGTTGTTCACGTCGATCCTCGCCACGACCGGGCTGAAGTTCACCGAGCCGCAGGGGGCTTATTACTCCTTGCTCGATGTCTCGCCGCTCGGCTTCAAGACCGACACCGAAGCCGCCGAATGGCTCATCAAGGAGATCGGCGTCGCCGGCGTGCCCGGCTCTTCGTTCTTCCGCGAGCCCGAGCATCGCTACGTCCGTTTCCATTTCGCCAAGAAGGAGGAGACCCTGCGGGCCGCCGGGGAGAAGTTGGGGCGAATCGCAAAGCGATAGGGGTAGGGGCAGCGTGGATGGCTGAATCGATGACAGATGACGGATGACAGGGGCAAAATGGGAGGACTGAATGGAGGGCTGCTTTGATGACTGCGTGGTGGATTGAATGGATAAGTCCCGCCACCTGCCACCCGAGGCTGCCGCCTGCCACCCGAAATGAATGGAGGGCTGAATCGATGACAGAGGGCGGATTTCCTGAATCTGAACCTGATCACCCGAACCCGGCTCCTGATGTCTGAGACCCGAGACCTGAAAATGGGCACCCCAGCCAATCATCCGGTCTCCGGCTTCCCTTTGAGTTCTGCTTCGCCGTCTCGGGTAGGGACGTGATTGCCATCACGTCCGTGGGCGGACGAACGATGTTCGGGTCGACAAGCCTGCCCGGCGCGGCGTAGCCACGCCTCTACCTTGCGCCGCCCTGCGGCGGCCCTAATTAGCTACCCCTACCCCCATCCCTACCCCTGATCGTCGGTTAGCGCCGTGCGCTAACCGACGATCTTCTTGTACGGCTCGCCTTCGTTCTGTGTCGGGCGTTCCGGACGGCCCTTGTAACGGTAGGTCAGGCCCATGTTGTCGATACCGAGCAGCCAGAGGATGGTCGCGTGGAGGTCGTGGACGTGCAGCGGGGTCTCCGCGGCGCGCAGGCCGAGTTCGTCGGTGCTGCCGATGGTCTGGCCGCCTTTGACGCCGCCACCGGCCATCCACATCGAGAAGCCGGTCGGGTTATGGTCGCGGCCGTCGCCCTTCTCGGACATCGGGGTGCGGCCGAATTCGCCGCCCCAGACGACGAGCGTGTCCTCGAGGAGGCCGCGGGACTTGAGGTCCTTGAGCAGGCCCGCGACGGGCTTGTCCATCGAGGCGCACAGGCCGGCGTGGTTGCTCTCGATCTTCGAGTGGGCGTCCCACTTCGAGCCGGCGCCGTGGTAGATCTGCACGAAGCGCACGCCGCGCTCGACCATGCGGCGGGAGAGAAGGCAGAGCCGGCCCATGCTCTCGGTCGTCTTGTCGTCGAGACCGTAGAGTTTGCGCGTGGCTTCAGTCTCGCCGGTGAGGTCGACGACGCCCGGGGCTTCGGCCTGCATACGCGCCGCCATCTCGTAGCCGGCCAGTCGGGCGCCGAGCTCGGAGCGGTCAGGGTAGCGGGCGGCGAACTCCTTGTTCACGTTGTTGATCAGGCGGAGCTTGCTGGCCTGCAGGTCGGCCGCGACCGCTTCGGGCGTGTTGAGGTTCGGGATCGGCTCGGAGCCGCCCTGGATGCGCACGCCTTGGTAGCCCGCGGGCATGAAGCCGGCGCCCCAGTTGCGCGGCCCGTTGATGACCGTGCTTTGGTTGTCCTGCATCACGATGAACGCCGGCAGGTTGCGGTTCTCGGAGCCGATGCCGTAATTGATCCAGGAGCCGAGCGACGGCTTGCCCGCGAGGATGGAGCCGGTGTTCATCTGACAGACCCCGGCCGAGTGGTTGATGCCGTCGGCCTTGCAGGAACGGATGACCGCGAGGTCGTCGGCGCAGGAGGCGATGTGCGGGATCCAGTCGGAGAACCACTGGCCGGACTGGCCGTGCTGTTTCCAGGCGCGCTTCGAGGCGAGCAAAGGGGATTTGGATTCGCCCATCGCCGTGATGACGGTGCCGAAGCTGTCGGGCAGGCGCTGGCCGGCCAGCTGGTTGAGCAGCGGCTTGGGGTCGAGGAGGTCCATCTGCGACGGACCGCCTTCCATGAAGAGGAAGATGACGCTCTTCGCGCGGGGCTTGATCTGACCGACGCCGGGCTGCAGGGGCGTGCCGGGGGCGGGCACGACGATCTCCTTGGCGAGCAGGTCGCTGAAGGCCATGGCGCCCAGGCCGAGGCCGGCGTTGAAGAGGAAGTCGCGGCGTGACGTCGAGGCTTCGAGGCGATGGCAACGGGGGTCGTTCATTCGACGTAGAGGAATTCGGAGGAGTTGAGGAGGGCGTGGCAGAGCGCGGCCATCGGCGCGTGCTCGGCCTTGGGCGCGGCTTCCGCCTTCGCGGCGCCGACGGAAAGTTCACGGCCGCGGCCGGAGGAATCGCTCATCGTGCCGGACTTGGCCTCGAAGCGCCAGAAGCCCAGCGTGGAGGGTCGGACTTCTTCGGTCGAGTAGAGCAGCTGTTCCTCGGGCAGGGCGCCGGCGCTGAAGCGGACCTCGTCGACGACGCCGTGGAAAGAGCCCTCGGCGTCGGAGTTCTTGCCGCCGAGCTGCAGGGACGCCGTCGTCGTGCCCGGCTTCACGCCGGTCAGGCCGTGCTTCACGGTGTCGTGCAACAGGGGTTCGTCGTCATTGGACAGATCCTTGAGCGTGAAGGCGACTTCGCCGGGGCGTCCCGGCGCGGCGTAGCGGACGGAGGCGGCGACGTAGTAAGGCTTGTTGAGGTCGACCCGCAGGTTGGAGAAGGCCACCGCTTCGCCGAAGGTCCCGCCCGACAAAGGGCCGAAGGCCTGGAGCACGATGACCTTCGGGGCGCGGCGGGATTTCTGGCCCGTGACGCCGAACTGCCAGTAGCCGTCCTCCTTGCCTTTGCCGGTCTGCGCGGCGATCACCCGCACGGCGCCGCTGTCGCTGATGGAGCGGGGCACGATGACCGCCTCGATGGTGAAGCCGGCCGCGAGTTCGTCCTCCTTGGCGCCGGGCGCGAAGAACGGGCGGCGGTGGCCGGGGGCGAACTGGGCGCCCTGGCCGTCGCGGAAGGGGACTTTCTCCGGCTGGAAGTCGCGGGCGATCGCAGCCGTGACCACGGCGGAAGTCCGCTGGCCGCGCACCTCGTCGAGGAAGGCGGCGGCGCGCTTGGCTTCGGCGGCGGTGGGCGCGCGGGCATAGAGGAGCTGGTAGAGGCGCCGGACCTGCGCGGCCTCGTCGCCCGGAGCGTCGGCGGTCACGCGGCGGGCGAGGGTCTCGCCGCGCTTGAGCATGAACGGGCTGTTGAGCAGCAGGAGCGACTGGATCGGCGTGGTGGTCACGTCGCGCGAGGAGGCGCTGCTGAACCATTGCGGCGCGTCGAAGATGTCCGCGAGCGGGTCGCGGTTGTTGCGCATGATGCGCGTGAAGATGCTGCGCACGGGTTCGCCGTAGATGACGCTGGGTCCTTCCTGCTTGTCGGCCTTCAGGTCGCCGCAGGCGGCGTACAGCGCGTCGCGGATCTGCTCGGCTTCGAGGCGCTGGGGTTGGAAGCGCCAGAGGAGGGTGTTCTGCGGGTCTTTGAGCTGGCCGCGGGCGACGTCGGCATGCTGGCTTGAGCGGCGGTAGGCGGCGCTGGTGACGAGCAGGCGCGTCATCGCCTTCTGATCCCAGTCTTTGGCCATGAACTCATCGGCGAGCCAGTCAAGGAGCTCGGGGTGGGAGGGCGGTTCGCCGAGGTTGCCGAAGTCGCTGGCGTAAGGCGTGAGGCCGCGACGGAAGCAGAGCTGCCAGAGCCGGTTCATCGCCAGGCGGGCGGTGAAGGGGTTGGACTTGTCGGTCAGCCAGCGGGCGAGCGTGGCGCGGCGGCCGGTGGAGCTGCCGTCAGCCACGGGCGTGATGGACGCGGGCGGGGCGGGGTATTGCGTGCCGAGGACGGTGAGGAAGGCGGGCGGGACGACGGTGTTCTTCTTCGGGATGATGGCGTCGAGGCCTTGGGCACCGGTCTCGCGGACGGCCAGGACGTAGGGCGGATCGGCCGGCTTGAGCTTGTCGTGTTCGGCGAGCTTACGCTTCAAGTCGGCGTGCTTGACGCTCGTCTCACCCTTGATGGAGCGGTCGAGACGGGCGTACTCGTAGTCGACCTGACGCCAGGCGAGGGCGGCGACCTGCTGTTCGTAGGGCGTGCGCTCGGCTTGCGGCTTGTTGATCATCGCTTGGACGTCGTCCGGGAACATCTCGACGGCCTTCTTGGTCGCGTTGTCGCGGTACTTCTTCTCGAGGGCGGCGATCTCGTCGCGGATGGCCTTGGTCTCCGCTTCCCACTTGGCCAGCTGACGGGCGTGTTCGGCGGCCTGCGCTTCGGTCCAGGCGGCGCGGTCCTCGACCGGTACGGTGTTGTTGAAGAAGCTGCGGAGCGCGTAGTAGTCGCGCTGCAGGATCGGGTCGAACTTATGGTCGTGGCAGCGGGCGCACTGCATGCCGGCTCCGAGGAACACGTCGCCGGTCGTGTCGGTGATGTCGTTCAGGATGTTCTCCCACTGGCCGCGGGCGTCGCGGTTGTTGTATTCGTAGATCCAGTGGCGGAGGTAGCCGAGGGCCGTGAGCGCGTCGGGGTCGCCGGGGAAGAGTTCGTCGCCGGCGATCTGCTCCTGCACGAAGCGGTCGTAGGGTTTGTTGTCGTTATAGGCCTTGATGACGTAGTCACGGTAGCGCCAGGCGGTGGGACGGAAGTCGTCGATGCGGAAGCCGTCGCTGTCGGCGTAGCGCACGAGGTCGAGCCAGGCGCGGGCCATGCGCTGACCATAGGCAGGGGAGGCGAGCAGGCGGTCGACAAGCTTGGCGTAGGCCGTAGGGTCCCGGTCCTGGACAAACGCGGCGACCTCTTCGGGCTTGGGCGGAAGGCCGGTCAGGTCGAAGCTGACGCGACGGATGAGCACGGCGCGCTCGGCTTCGCCGGAGGGAGTGAGGCCTTCCTGGGCGAGGCGGGCGTCGATGAAACGGTCGACCGGATGCGGGGCGTCGCCGGCGGGGAGGGCGGGACGCTTGACGGGCTGATAGGCCCACCAGGCTTTCTCCTTCGCGCCGATGGTGCCCGGCAGGTAGCGGCCGGCGACGGGCGCCTTGGTGCGGCTCTTCGGCCAGGCCGCACCGGACTTCACCCAAGCCTGGAGGAGCGAGATCTCTTCCTTCGTGAGACGGTCGCCCTTCGGGGGCATCATCACGTCGGGATCGGTCGATAGGATGTTCTTGAGGAAGAGGCTGTCTTCCGGGTCGCCCGGGACGAGGGCCGCGCCGGCGTCGCCGCCGGTGGTCAGGCCTGCGAGACTGTCCATGACCAGGCCGCCCTTGTTCTTGCCGGCGGAGTGGCTGTGGCACTTGAAGCAACGCTCGTCCAAGAGGGCCACGGCCTTCTCCGCCAAGTCGTCCGAAGCGGCCGAGAGGGCGACGCCAGACGAGGCCAGCAGGCAGGCAGACAGGTTGAGCAGTCTCAAAGACATCGGGGGAGCCCTCTTTATGAGTGCTTATGATTGGGACTGCAAGTCGTGGCCGAATGTTCCCCTCTGGAAGGCGGCAATGGACGTCACTTCGCCTTCTTTTTCCAAGCCGGATAGTCCTTGGCCAGCAAGTCTCGGGCATATTCGCCGAACCAGCTGTAGCCGTTGCGGCGCTCGTGTCCGATGTCGGCTAGGCGCGGCTTCGGGACGCCGTCGCGGTCGCAGACGTAAGGGGTGCCGGTCTTGAGGTCGTAGAACCGTGCCCACAGGTCGGGGGCGGTCGCGTCCGGCATCATTACCAGGTCCTTGCCGCCGAGCAGTGTCTTGGTGGTCTCCAGACGCTGGCCTTTGATGCGATGGGCTTCGAACCAGGCGACGGCGCCTTCGATCGAAGCACGGATTTCAGCCGACGGGTTTTCGAGGCTCATGAGCATGCGGACGATGCCGACGGATTCGCTGCCGCTGAAGGAAGGGAGTTCGTAGGAACGGGCCTTGGCCGGCGCGAAGGTGCGCTCATCGTGCTGGGCGCACCAGACGGTCGGCTGGCCGTCGACGACGATCTGACATTGCAAGATGCACGCGATGCCGCGGTCGAAGGCTTGGCGGCAGGACTCGCGCGTCGTGGCGTCGACGTAGCCGTAGCGGTCATCCCGGCCGACCTCGCGGACGAATTCCAAGACACGGACCATGGCGCCGTCGTTGAAGGTGATGCGGTCGAAGTAGCCTTGGCGCAGGGGGAAGAACTGCGGCCAGCCGCCGTTCGGGTATTGCGCCTTGAGCACGTAGGCCAGGCCGCGGTCGAAGGACCGGCGATAGGCTTCCGCCTGGGTCGCGTTGGTCATGCGCGCCATGAAGCGGAGCTCGTCGACGGTGCCCTTGTTGTCGAAGGTCGGCTGGAGCTTGGTCCGGTCGCCGTCATAAGGTTTGCTGATCGTGTCGGTGTTCTTCGGCCAGCCCCCGGCGTCGGCCTGATAGGTCAGGATGATGTCGGCGACTTTCTTGGCTTCGGCGGAGGCGAACCAGGCGTCCGGTTTGCCGAGATAGCGTCGCGCGCTTTCGTCGGCCGCGAGGCGAGGCAGCATGACCAGGAGCGCGAGGAGGAGCAGGGTGGGGCGCATGGCGTGGAAGGGGCGGGGGCGGGGGTAGGGGTAGGGGTTTTCGAGGGTGTCAGCGGTTGACGGATGGCAAAGTAAGAGGAAAAGATTAAAACGCCCGCATCCGCCACCTAGGGCCGCCACCTGCCACCGGGAATGAAAGGGGTGGTATAGGGTATTGGTAATCAGAGGTGGAAAGGAGTAAATGAAGGAAAGCGGGGTCGGGCTGTTGCGGTTGTCTTATGTGGGTTAATTCGCTCCATTGTCCGGGTGCCGTCGCCCCTGTCGTTCATCCTCGCCTCCGCTTCGCCGCGTCGCACCGAGCTCCTTCGCGATGCGGGCCTGCCGCATCGCGTCGTCGTGGCGGCGGTGACGGAGCACGAGGATCCGGCCGCGGACCCTGCGCACATGGTGCTGCACAACTCCCGCCTGAAGGCCGCGGCGGTATCCCGGCTGCATCCGGAGGCCTTGGTGCTCGGTTCGGACACCACGGTGGCCCTCGGTGACCGCGCTTTGAACAAGCCGGCCGACCTCGCGGAATCCCGCGCGATGCTCCGGAGCCTTTCGGGCCGCGAGCATACCGTCCACACCGGCGTCTGCCTGCTCTGCCCTGCGCTCGGGATCGATGAGGCGCATGACGTCACGGCGTGGGTGCGATTCCGCCCGCTCACCGAAGACGACATCACCCGCTACCAAGGCTTGGTGAACACCTTGGACAAGGCCGGCGCTTACGGCATCCAAGAAGGCCGGGAACTCATCATCGACGATTACCAGCGGCCAATCTCCACGATCATGGGCCTGCCGGTCGAATTCGTGAAGACCCGCCTTGCCGCGCTGGGCGTCTTGGGGAGACTCAAAGCATGAAAGCCTGGCTGCTTCTGTTAGCCGCGACGGTCGGTGCGCAGACGCCCGCCGTCAGTGGCGACGCCGAACTGAGGGGAGTCATCGGCGGCAAGCCGCTCGTCATCCGCACGACGAGCCGCCTCGCCGGCGCCATCGATTCGGTGAAGTGGGACGGTGTCGAATTCATCGATTCGCATGACCATGGCCGCCAGCTGCAGTCGGCGATCAGCGCCGACGTCAACGGCGTCTTTCATGTCGAGTGCTACAATCCGACCGAAGCCGGGTCGGTCGTCGACGCGCTCGGCCCGAAGTCGACAAGCCGCCTCGAGGCGCTCTCCGTTCACGACGGGGCGTTAAGGACGCGCACGCGGATGGCTTTCTGGCTCGCGCCTGGCATGTCATCCCACGGACATGTCGCGCAGAACACCAAGTCGCTGTCGGATTTTGTCCACACCAAGGTGGTGCGTATCGGCCGGCCAGGCATGGATCATGTGCTCGATTACTTTGTCCAATTCTCGGTTCCGAACGATCGTCCGCACCAGTATCTGCAGGTCGAGGCCCTGACGGGCTACATGCCTTCCGCTTTCAGTGAGGAACTCCGCTTTGACGCTAAGACGGCGACCCTCGTCCCCTTGCCGCGCCAGAACGGCGAGCAACCCGATCCGGTGGTCCTTTCGACCCCCTCCGGCTCGCATGCCATGGGGGTCTTCACGACGACGAGATCTTCCTCGCTTAATCCCGCCCCGGGCTACGGGCGGTTCAAGTTCGAGCATGAGCAGGTCGTGAAGTGGAACTGCGTGATCCGGACCCGGCCGGACTCGCCGATGCATACCCATCATGCCTACCAGCTCTACGTGGTCATCGGCACGCGCGAGGACTGCCGGCGGACCTTGGCGGCCCTCACGCAGGAGTTCGCCGCCCGATAATCAACCCCGCCTACGCTTGAAGTCGGGCGGGGCTCCCCTAACTTCGAGGCGTGCGTCCCGATGATCCCATCGACTTCCGTTCCGCGCTCCTCGCGTTCGCGGCCTCCGTCGGCCTGCATGTCCTGTTGTTCTTGATGCTGCCGGACAGCTTCCGGCGCGCGGCCGTGGTCCTGCGCCCGGTCGAGATCCTGACGGCCCCGGTGAAGATCGACGAAGCCCGCCTGCCGGAGAAGCTGCGTTTCGCCGAGACGAACCCGCGCGCCAACCAGGCCGTCCCGAAGGCCGCGCCGTTCACTTCGGCGCGCAACCAGACCGCCGCCCAGCCGGTCCCTGAGCAGGCCATGACGCCTTCCGCCTTGCCGAAGTCCGCCGGGACTTCGCCCGAGATCCGTCTGGCGCAGGGCAGGCCCCGGTCCATCGACCAATCCGAGGCCCAACCCCGTCCCGAGGCCACGGCCACCGTGGCCATGGCTGAGCCGGTGAAGCCTCCTGCCCCGGGCTCAGGCCGCCTGGCGCCTCCGCCCAAGCCTGCGCCGGCGGCCGCGCCGAAACCCGCCGACCCGGAACGTCCGCGGGCCTCGTTGCCATCGGGCACGGCCGGGCTGCTTCTGCGCAACGCCGTCGGCGTCAACCGCGCCGGCGCTTTGGCGATCGACGCCCGCTTCAGCCAGTACGGCGATTACACCCAGCGGATGCTCGAGGCGATCCAGTCCAGCTGGTGGAGCATCATCGAGCGTTCGCGTTTCGAAGGCATGAGCCGCGGCCGCGTCGTCGTGCGCTTCCGTCTGCACCGCGACGGGACCGTGACCGACGCCGCCATCCTCAGCAACGACGTCTCCCGGGTGATGTCTCTCGCCTGCAAGGACGCCGTGATGGCGCCGGCGCCTTACGATGTCTGGCGCGCGGATATGGTGGCGCTTTACGGGGAGAGCGACATCGTCACCATCAACTTCTTCTACCACTGATGACCCTCGCCACGGATTGGATTCCTTTCGGACGCGGCGTGCGCGTGGTCACGACGCACGCCTGCGGGCTCATCGCGGCCGAGAAACCCGACGGCATCCTCTCGCATCCCAATCCCGGCGAGGTCGCGGAGAAGGGCACGATCCTGATCGCAGGCAATTACTCCCACGAAGAGGAAGCCTTCCATGTCCGCGATGGCCAAGGCGGCATCCGCCGCGTCTACCTGCTCAACCGGCTCGATTCGCCGACCAGCGGCGTGCTGCTCCTTTCGCTCGATCCCGGCGTGGCCGACATCGTGCGCAAGATGTTCGCCCGTTCCCAGGTCTCGAAGCAGTACGCCGCGCTGATCCGCGGACGCGGCCTCCGTACCCTCCGCGGTACCTGGCAGGACCAGATGGCCAAGTCGAAGGGCCCCGGCGGCGGCGTGCGTTCCGAGACGGGCACGGGCGCCCCGGCCGTGACGGTCTACCAGTGGCAACGCGCCGCCGGCGGCACGCTGCCCCTTTCCTTGATCAAGCTCGAGCCGCGCACGGGCCGCACGCACCAGCTGCGCGTCCAGACCGCCGCGCACGGCCATCCGATCCTCGGCGACCGCACCTACGGCGATTTCGAGTTCAACAAGGCCGTCGGCACGGCCCGCGGCTTCAAGCGGCTCTTCCTGCACGCCGAGTCCACGCAGCTTTCTTTCGACTGGCAGGGCGCGAAGGTCGAGTTCAAGGCCGTCGCGCCGATGCCCGAGGAATTCACGGAGGCCCTGGCCGCCGATGATGACGAGACCCCCGGCAAGGGGCCGAAGACGCCGCGTCGCGACGCCGGCACGCCGATCTCGCCCCGTCTCCGCATCCGGCTCTGAGCCCCGTCATGTCGTCTGTGTTCCAGCTCATCGAAGTCCGCGGACCCGAACTGGAGCCTTGGATCGACACCTTGGGCGGACTGCGCATCGCCGTCTTCCGCGAGTTCCCCTACCTCTATGAAGGCGATCTCGCCTATGAGCGGGAATACCTACGCGGCTACCTCGACTGCCCGCGCAGCCTGGTCGTCTTCGCCCGCGACGCCTCCGGCCGCACGGTCGGGGCGACGACCTGCATGCCGCTGGCCGACGAGAGCGAAGGGTTCCGCGGCCCGTTCGAGCGCGCCGGGGTGCCGACCGATGACGTGTTGTATCTCGGGGAGAGCATCGTCCTGCCGGAGTTCCGTGGCGGCGGCCTCGGGGGAGAATTCTTCGACCGCCGCGAAGCCCATGCCCGCCGGCTCGGCCTGCGCACGACGGCCTTCTGCGCGGTCGACCGACCCGCCGATCATCCGGCCCGGCCCGCGGGCCATCGGCCGCTGGACGCCTTCTGGACGCGCCAAGGCTATCGTCGCCGTCCCGAACTGCAGGCGGTTTTCCCTTGGAAGGAAGTCGGCGAGGAACAGGAATCTCCCAAGACCCTCACCTTCTGGACGAAGACATGGACCGCCTGACCCTCGCCTTGCTGACCTTCGACGTCGGCGTCCGCGCGTCCTCGCCGGACTCCTTCGCCGACCGCGTCTGCGCGCAGGTGCTCGAAGCCTGGGAGGACGGCGCGGATCTCGTCGTGCTGCCGGAATTCCTTTGGATGGGCCTCGAGCCTTTCGTCGCGGGTGAAGACAAGCTCCGCGGCGTCGCCCGACTTTTCTGGACCGACCTCTGGCCGCGCCTCGCTCCGCGTCTGGCGCAGGCCGACAAGGGCGTCGTGCTCGGCACCGTTCCGTTTCTCGGCGCGGACGGTCAGCTCCGCAACCGCGCGCCGATCTGGGACGGCGTCGCTTTCCGCCATCAGGACAAACTTCATCTCACGCCGTGGGAATCCGCCTTCGTCGGCGGCGACGGCGTCGGTCTCTGGTCCTTCCGCGGCGTCCGTTGCGTCGTCGTGATCTGCCTCGACGTCGAGATCCCGGAGCTTGCCGCCGTCCTGCGCGGACAGGGCGTGGAACTCATGCTCGTGCCCAGCGCGACCGAGACGATCCTCGGCGTCGAAAGGGTGGGGCGTTGCGCCGACGCCCGCTCCGTCGAACTCGGCTGCCATGTCGGCGTGTGTCATCTCCTCGGGCGTACGAATTCCGTGCTCATCGACGAGAACGTCGGCCGCGCCGCGGCCTTCGCGCCCTCTCAGGCCGCGTTCCGCGACGAGCCCCGTCAGCTCGCCACGCCGGTCTGCGCCGAAGGCGATCATGCCCTCACCGTCGACGTCGACCTCGCGCTCCTGCGCCGCCATCGCGCGACGCACGGTGAGACCGATCCGTCCAAGCTCGCCGCCCGTCCGCTGCGCCTCCTTTCCTGAACCCATGAACCCGCTCATCCGTCAGTATTATCAGACCTTCAACTCCGGCGACCGCGAAGCCCTGCTCGCGCTCCTGCATCCTGACATCGTCCACGAGATCAACGAAGGCGGCGTCGAGGTCGGCATCCCGGCTTTCCGCGCCTTCCTCGGCCGCATGGACCGTTCTTACCGCGAGCAGGTCGAAGACCTCGTCGTGTTCGCGGGTCCGGATGCTTCCCGCGCCGCCGCCGAGTTCCATATCCGCGGCGAATACCTCAAGACGGACGAAGGCCTCCCGCCCGCCACCGGCCAGAAGTATCATCTTCGTGTCGGGGCTTTCTTCGAGATCAAGGACGGCAAGGTCGCCCGCGTCTCGAACTACTATAACCTCAGCGCCTGGCTGCGGATGGTGGGCGCCTGACCGCCTACTTCAGCAGCATCCAACCCCGGACGGCGAAGGCCGCGCCGAGGGCGATGAGCAGGTAGGATGAAACGTAAGGCGCCCGCGCGGCGATGCGGCTGAACCAGCCGGACTTCTCGGCGAGCTTTTTGAAACCCCAGGATGCGAGGACCCCCACCGAGATCATCGTCAGCGCGAGACCCAGGCTGAAGGCCGCCACGATGCCGAAGCCGAGGGAGAACTCCTTGAGCTGGAGGCAGACGATGAGGATCGAGACCGCGGCCGGGCAGGGCATGAGGCCGCCGGTCAGCCCGAAGATCACGATCTGTCCGGTCGTGACGTGACGGCCGGCGAAACGCTTCTCGATCTCCGCCGCATGGGCGCGGGCATGGGCGTCCTCCGCGTCGAGGTCGTCGTTTGCGTGGTCATGGCCGTGGTCATGGTCGCCATCGCCATGGTGGTGATGGTGATGATGTCCGTGCTCCTCACGCAGGCGCATGATCGTCCAGACCGCCATGCCGACGACGATCACGCCGCTGATGAGCAGGAAGTAGGGTTCGGTCTCTTCGACGTTCCAATGGGAGCCGTACTGCAGGGCCAGGCCGGCGAGGACCCAGATGATGAGCGTATGCGAGAGGGCGGCGCAGAAGCCGAGCAGGGCGGCCTGCCAGGCGGTGCCCCTGATAGCGATGATGAAGGCCGCCAGCAGGGTTTTCGAGTGGCCTGGCTCGAGTCCGTGCAGGGCGCCGAGGAGGACGGCCACGGGGAAGTAGAGCCAGGCTTGCGCGGTGCCCTGTTGCAGCAGCTGCGTGAAGTCCATGCGGCTAGGCTAGGGGCGGGCCAGGGCGTGTCTACCTCGGGTTTATCTTCCGGCTTCGGCGTAGGCCTTGCCCGTGGGGGTCAGTTCGCGGTTTGCGTCGAAGAGCGCCGAAGTCCCGACGCCGGAGTCATGCCAGGCGTAACGCTGCACCCATGACGTCTTCTCCATGAAACGGGTGGTGGCGCGGATGAACGCGTCGACCTCGGCCTGCGAGTATTTGCCCGGGGTCGCGGCGGAGTCGGCGGCGGTCTGCGGGGCGAATTCCGTGACCCAGATCGGCTTTCCGAAATGGGCGCGGATCTGTTCGAGGTCCTTGATGAAGCGACCGGCGTCGGCGCCTTTGTACCAGTGCACGGCGATCGCGTCGACCTTGGCTCCGGCCTTGAGGAAGCGATTGAGCCAATCCTTGGTGACAGGGTTGCCGGCCAGGGCAGGCGAGACGATGAAGCCCGCCTGAGCGGAGAGGGCCGGCCACTTGGCCAGAGCATCCTCGACGCTGAGGTTGGCCTGCTTGGGGTGGTCGGGCTCATTGAACCCGAGCAGGAAGGGGACGGCCTGCTCCGGCGCGGCGCGCCGGCCGGAGTAGATCATCGGCACGAAGCGTGCCTCGCTGGTCAGCTTGGTCTGGTCGCCCCAGTTGTAATACCAGCTGACCTTGAGGAGCCGTAAGTGGCCGGCGTCCTTGCCTTTGCGTTCGGGCAGGCCGACGCCTTTTTTCGCGACGGGGTCACGGTTCTCGGCGGCTACGCCGGCCGTCCCGAGGACGGTCAGGGCCAGGACGAGGAGGAAGGCTGGGCGGAGGAGTCTCACGCGGCCGAGAATGCCCCCCGCGCGCCCCGAGCCAAGCAGAACCCGAGTTCAGCCCGTGATGGCCGGGATTTTCAGCGCCCGGCCTCCTTGCATCGCGGATTGGTGGGCGATCATGCCGGGAACGGTGTAGGCCAGCGCCTCGTCGATACCGACGAACGGCTTGCGGCCCTTCGCGATCGCGTCGACGAACTCGTGCGTGATGAAGCAATGGGAACCCTCGTGGCCGCTGTCGTGGCGGAGCGGTTCGGGAAGCAGGTCCGTCTGCCACCATCTGACCTCGGCGTATCTCTCGAGGACCTGCGAGGCCCTTTCGAAGCCGCCGCTGTCCTTCTCGGCCTTCGTCTCCGCACGGACGAGCACGGGGCCGCCCGCGCCGGTCGGGTCGCTGAAGTAGAAGCTCATCTTGTCGCCGAAGTAGCGGGCGCGTTCGCCGCCCTTCTGCGCGCCGCGCCACCAGATCGCGACGCGCATGCTGTTGCCGCGGTCGGTGCGGAAGAGGGCCGTCTCGGTCCAGAAAGGGTTACCGTAGGCGTTGTCCTTCACGATCGGATGGTCGTCGCCCCATCCGTGGCAGACGACTTCCGTCAACCGTTCGCCCGTCACACTGAGCAGATGGGAGGTGCAATGGGTAGGGTAGTGCATCGGCGGCAGTCCATGTCGCCAGGTGCGCTTGCCCTTCTCGAAATAAAGCGTCTCGAGCCCGGGATGGTGGTACTCGGATTCCGTGTAGTAGAGATGACCGAAGCGGCCTTCGGCGTGGAACTTGCGGGCCGAGATCGTGAGCTGCTGCCAGCAGCTAGTCTCGCCCATCATGTAGGTCAGTCCGGATTTCCGCACCGCGCCGGCGAGCCGCCCGCATTCCTCGAGCGTCATCGCGGCGGGGACGGCGCTGAGCACGTGCTTGCCGGCGGCGAGGCAGAGCAGGGTGTGGTTCATGTGGTCCGGCGCGGGCGTCGCGAGGAAGACCGCCTCGACCTTGGGGTCTTTGAGCATCGCTTCGAGCGACGGATACCCCTTGGCGCACCTGTAGACCCTCTGCAGCGCGGCGAGCCGCTCGGGGCGGAGCTCGGCCACCGCTTCGACGACGCAGTCCGGGTGCTCGTGGAATTGGAAGCCGAGGCCGAAGCGTCCGCCGACGATGCCGATACGTACCTTGCGGGCGGGCGTGGTGAAACCGGTCTGGCCGAACAGGCGGGCGGCGGCGAGGCCGGCGCCCGCGGTCGCTCCAAGCCGGAGGAAGTCGCGTCGGGTGCTCATGGGGTGATGGCATCATCCCTTATCCCTCGTCGGAGGCAATCCCCGGGGCGGGTAAAGCGGAGGTTGCGGGCGAATGGCGGACCGCTTAGGAAATACTCATGAATCCCGCCCTAGGTTCGTTCCCCCGTCATTTCTGGCCTTTGTTCGTGGCGGCCGCGCTCGGCGCCGAGACCGCGCAGGTCCTCGAGACGAAGACCATCACCCCGCCGGAAGAGCCCTATGCCGGCTGGTCGACGATCGCGCGCCGCGCCGACGGCGAGCTCTGGGTCACGTGGTCCGGCGGCCGTGACGGCCATATCTGCCCGATGGGGCAGGTGCGCGCGATGACCTCGAAGGATGACGGCGCGACGTGGACGTACCCACGCGTGCTCCTGGACGGACCGATCGACGACCGCGACAGCGGCGTGATGGAGACCGCCAAGGGCACGCTCCTAGTCACGACCTTCACTTCGTTGGCTTATGAGGAGCGCGGCCTGCTCGTGAAGCAGACGCCGGAACGCCAGGGGCGTTGGAAGGCCGCCCAGGACCGCCTGACGGCCGAGGAACGCCGGGCGCAGCTCGGCGAATGGGTGCTGCGTTCGACCGACGGCGGCAAGACCTGGTCCCCGCCCATCCCGACGATCGTCAACAGCCCGCATGGGCCGACGCAGCTCAAGGACGGCCGCCTGCTCTACTTGGGGAAGCAGCTCTGGACCAAGGAGGGAAAGATCGGCGTGGCCGAATCGAAGGACGACGGCCTCACCTGGACCTGGCTGAGCGAGATCCCGACCCGCCCTGGTGATGAGGTGAAGAAGGGCTATCACGAACTTTTCGCCCTCGAGACCGACGATGGCCGCATCATCGCCCAGATCCGTAATCATAATAAACCCGACGTCGGCACCACTTTGCAGGCCGAATCGACCGATGGCGGCAAGACCTGGACCGTGCCGCAGGCCATCGGCGTCTGGGGTCTGCCTTCGCAGCTCCTCAAGCTCAAGGACGGTCGCCTGGTCATGACCTACGGCTATCGTCGTAAACCCTTCGGCAATCAGGCGCGGATCAGTTCGGACCAAGGTCGGACATGGAGCGAGCCGCTGACCGTTTCCGCCGACGGCGAGGGCTATGACCTCGGCTATCCGTCGACCGTCGAACTCGCCGACGGTACGTTGCTCACCGTCTGGTACGAATTCCAGAAGGCCGCCGGCAAGGCCGTGCTCCGCCAGGCGAAGTGGAAGATCGGCAAATGAAAGAGGGCCAGTTGGCCGGTTGATCAGTTGGTCAGAGGGGGCATGTCTGCGCCGCAAAGGCCGTTTGATTTCATTTCTGGCCAACGGGCCAGCTGTTCAACCGATCAACTACCTCAGAGACCGAAACCTTGGGACTTGCGGACGTCGCCGACGTACCAGTTCTCGAGCTTCTCGCGGGCCCAGGGGGTCTTGCGCAGGAAGATCAGCGAGGACTTGATCGTCGGGTCGAACATGAAGCAGCGGATCGGGATGCGGTGCGCGAGTTCGCGCCAGCCGTATTTCGCCACCATCGTCTCGAGCAGTTTCTGCAGGGTCACGCCGTGCAGCGGGTCGCGGGGGTGCGGACGTTCTTCGGCCATGGCGGTCAGACGGCGCAGCGCTTCATGAAGACCAGGCGGTCGATCGCCACGATCTTCGGGGGCAGCAGCCGCGGGCGGATGATCGTCGGGTCGGTCGTGTGGCTCGTCACTTCGTAAAGGCCGTTGTAGAACCACTTGCCGCCTTCGGTGCGACGGACGTACACCGGCAGCGGGCCGCGGGTTTCGGCCAGCTTGACGCCCCATTCCGGCTGGTCGCCTTTGCGGCCGACCCAGACCTCGCAAGGTTCGTCGTCGGCGCGCGGATTCCAGCCCAGGCCGAGGCAGACGCCGATGACCGCGCCGGCCTGGTGGATGACGAAGTTCGGAGGCTTCGGGTCGCCGCCGAGGAAGGCGCGCACCTCGTCGAACTCATAGCCCTGGCCCACGACGTGGGGGGAGGGTTCAGGAGAGGGCGAAGCGTCGGACATGGCTGAAGGCAATAGGCTGACGCACCTTGCGGGGGAAGGCTAAATGCCCGCCCAAGAAAAAGGCACGCTCGCGCGTGCCTTTCGTCGGGAGCCGGGAGGGCCTCAGGCCTTCGGCTTCGGCTCGTCTTCCACGAGGCGGATGCGCAGGTCGCGCAGCTGCTTCGGGGCGACCGGGCTCGGGCAGTCGGCCATCAGGTCGCGGCCGTTCTGGTTCTTCGGGAAGGCGAGGATATCGCGGATCGAAGAGCGGCCGGCGAGCATGGCGACGACGCGGTCGAAGCCGAGGGCGATGCCTCCGTGGGGAGGGGCGCCGTAGGAGAAGGCCTTGAGCATGTAGCCGAAGCGGCTGTCCACGAGGTCCTGCGGGATCTTGAGGATGTCCTCGAAGACGCGCTTCTGGACGGCCGGGTTATGGATGCGGATCGAGCCGCCGCCGAGTTCGACGCCGTTGAGCACGATGTCGTAGTGCTGGCCGCGGACCTTGGCGGGGTCGGTGGCGAGCAGGGGCTCGTCCTCGACGACCGGGGCGGTGAACGGGTGGTGGGCCGAGAGGTAGCGCTTCTCTTCTTCGTCCCAGAGCATCAGCGGGAATTCGATGACCCAGAGGAAGTTGTACTGGTCGGCCGGCAGGGTCAGGCGACCGCGGGCCTTGAGGAGGTAGGAGGACTCGAGGCGGATGCGGCCGAGGATGGTCGAAGCCTGCTCCCACGGGGCGGCGGCGAAGAAGACGATGTCGCCGTCCTCGATGTTCAGCTGCTTCTTCAGCGCGGCCTTCTCGTCGTCGGAGAAGAACTTCACGATCGGGGACTTCCATTCTCCGGCTTCGCACTTGATGAACGCGAGGCCCTTGGCGCCGGCGCTCTTGGCGATGTTCTCGAAGTTGGTGAGCTCGCCCTGGGTGATGTCGGCGAGGCCCTTGGCGTTGATCGCGCGGACCACGGAGCCCGGGGTGTTGGCGGCGCCGTGGAAGACCTTGAAGGAGGAGTTCTTGAACAGGGCAGTCAGGTCCTGGATCTCCATGCCGAAGCGCGTGTCCGGCTTGTCGATGCCGAAGCGGTCCATCGCTTCCTGGTAGGCCATGCGCGGGAAGGGCGTCGGGATGTCGATGCCGAGGGTCTCCTTCCAGGTGCGCTTCAGGATGCCTTCGATCAGCTTGTACATGTCCTCGCGGTCGATGAAGGACATCTCCAGGTCGACCTGCGTGAACTCCGGCTGGCGGTC
>SYID01000173.1 GCA_005798925.1 Verrucomicrobiota bacterium | reverse complement strand
CGCCATGGCCGCCGGCCTCGCCGCGGTCCGTAAGCTGAAGGCGCAGGACCCTTACGCGCGTCTCGACGTCCTCGGCCGTCGCGTCCGTGACACGCTGCTCGCCGCCGCGCAGGCCAAAGGGATCCCGCTGCAAGTCCCGCAGGTCGGTTCGATGTTCTCGCTCTACTTCAATGCCGAGAAGGTC
Source organism: Verrucomicrobiota bacterium (assembly GCA_005798925.1). Lineage (GTDB taxonomy): Bacteria > Verrucomicrobiota > Verrucomicrobiia > Opitutales > UBA953 > UBA953. The sequence continues at coordinate 2,534 of SYID01000173.1, read as the reverse complement.
CGTAACTACGATCAGGCCATCGCCTCCAACGGTGACCTCTACCGCAAGGTCTTCCGCGCCGTGCTCGACAAGGGCGTCTACCTCGCGCCTTCGCCTTACGAGACCGCGTTCATCTCCACCGCCCACGAAGGCAAGGACATCGACAAGGCCTGCGAAGTCCTCGACGCCGCCGTGCGCGCCCTCTGATCATGCCTAAACTCGCTTTCATCGGTTCCGGACGCATGGCAGGCGCCATGGTGCAGGGCCTCCTCCGTTCGAGCGCCTGCGCCCCCGCTGACATCACCGTCATCGGCGGCAACGACTCCACCGCGGCCGATCTCTCCAAGGCCACCGGCGTCCGGGTGGCCGCGACTCCGGCCGAGCTCCTCGCCGGCGCCGACGCCGTCGTGCTCGCCTGCAAGCCGCAGCAGTTCGCCGACCTCGACAAGGCCTACGCCACGCTCGCGCAGGGCAAGCTGGTGCTCTCCATCCTCGCCGGCACGCGCCTCGCGACCATCGGAGCGTTCTTCTCGTCCGCCCGCAATGTCGCGCGCGCCATGCCGAATACCCCGGGCGCCGTCGGGCAGGGCATCAGCGCCCGTTGTTCCGCGACCCCGCTTGCGGCCGCCGACGCCCAGATCGTCGATGCGATCCTTTCCGGCCTCGGCCCGGTGATCGAACTCCCTGAGTCGATGTTCGATGCCGTCACCGCCGTCTCTGGCAGCGGGCCTGGTTTCTTCTTCGAATATGTCGCCGCTTACGAAGAAGCCGCCGTCGCCTTGGGCTTCACGCCGGAGCAGGCCAAGCTCCTTGTCCGTCAGACCTTCTCCGGTTCGCTTGCGCTCCTCGCCGCCACCGGCGAGACGCCGGTGAACCTACGCATCCAGGTGACCTCGCCCGGCGGCACGACCAAGGCCGGCCTCGACGCGCTGGAAGCTGGTAAGTTCCGCGCCATCGTCGCCTCCGCCCTCATCGCCGCCAAGCAGCGCGGCGAAGAGCTGGGGAAGAAGTGAAAGCGTCCGCTTAAGCGGACGCAGGGCTAGGGCTAGGGGCAGGACGATGCTGTCATCATCCGTCGGCGTAGGTCCCAGCAGTTGCCTACGGCGAGGAAGATCGGGACGATGGTCACGAAGCCGAAGAACGGAAACCAGAAGAACAAGATGAGCGAATCGTGGAAGCGAAGTCCTTGGAGCGATTCGGTCACTCCCCGCCAAGCGAGGCTCTGGGTGAATTCGACCCCTGCGACGACGACCAACATGCAGGCGGCGAAGGTCAGCGTGCCGATCAGCAAGGCCAGCGGACCATAAGTCCATACTTTCCACGCTTTCGTCTTGCCGAGACGTCCGGCGAGCAGGCGCGTCACCAAGATGCCGGTCGGGATGCTGCCTAGCAGATACCAGCCGGTCATCCTGAGAAAATCTCCTCCGAGGCTTTTCAAGACCGCGAGGGCGACCATGCCCCAGAGCAATCCGTAGACGGCGCCGAGTCGGTTCAAGTTGGGCGTTCGGAGGTTTTCCATCACGACAATTTTTACTTACGCCAGGAATTCCGCCAACTTTCTATATGCCGAGCATATGCAAGTGGGCCCGGTAATGTCGCCTATTAGGTCCGCGGGAAATCCTGAATAAAGCCCTTTAAGGCAATCTATTCGAGGCCAAGGACAGCACGTGGTGCTGTCCCTACCGATTAACCACCATACTCTATACTCGTTACTCTATACTCTGATTCGCCTACTTCTTCTTGGCCTTTTTGACGGGCTGGCCACCTGGCAGACGCTTCTGTTCCTGCTTAGGCAGCGGGCCGGCGAGGGGCTGGGTCTCGAAATACTTACCGTCCTCGAGCATGCGCGGGTCGCCCGTCTCGCGGAGAATCGTGAAGAGCCGGTCGGTCATCTCCTTGCGTACGGCGGCGTAGGCGGGTGACTCGGCCACGTTGTTCATCTCATGCGGATCGGCCTTCAGGTCGTAGAGTTCGAACATCGGTCGGCGGCCGTAGAACTTCTCGAACAGCGCGGACCATTCTGGGGATTTGCGGGCGCCGACGAACCAGGCCTTGGTCGGGCCGGCATCGTCGTCGGGCAGCGTCACGAAAGTCGTCTGGGCGACTTCGTCAAAGGTCGGCTCGTCCGCTCCGTCCAGGCGATACGGATTGCCCAGCGGCCATCGCTCGGGCTTGAAGTTCACGATCAGCACATGGTCTTGGGTGCGCAGGGCCCGCTGTGGGTAGGGCGTGTAATCGGGGCGGGCGATCTCGACGTGGCGTTCGCGGCCGGCGACGACCCACGTGCGGGTCGGGTCGACCTGGCCTTGGCGGTCGGACTTCAGGACGTTCCAGAGCGAACGGCCCGTCATGACCGCGGGCGGCTTCACGCCACCGGCTTCGAGGAAGGTCGGGGCGAGGTCAGGTAGCGTCACCATGTCGTCCACCACGCGTCCGCCCTGCACGCCGGCGCCGGCGACGATGAGCGAGACGCCCGTGCCGAAGCCATAGAGGTTGCACTTGCCGTGGGGGAAGCCCGGGGCGCCGTGGTCGCCGCTCACGGCGATCAGCGTCTT
>SYID01000172.1 GCA_005798925.1 Verrucomicrobiota bacterium | reverse complement strand
GACGACGACTTCATGGTCTTCGACAAGCCGGGCTGGCTCGTCTGCCATCCGTCGAAGGACGGCCCGTGGTCGTCGCTCGTCGGCGCGGTCAAGGAATGGAAGCAGATGGACGTCTCGCACCTCGTCAGCCGACTCGACCGCGAGACCAGCGGCGTGATCCTCATCGCCAAGCATTACGACGCCGCGTCCGCCGCGCAGACCGCGATGGAGCGACGCATGGTGCTCAAGACCTATTACGCGCTGCTCAAGGGCGAGCTCAAGGAGCCGGTCATGGTCGACCAGCCGCTCGGTCCCGACGAGACCAGTCAGGTCGTGGTGAAGACCGCCGTGCGCGAAGGCCCCGGCACGTCGCCCGCGGCGACGTTCTTCGAGCCGGTGCTCGTCCGCGATGGCTACACGCTCGCGCGCGTCCAGCCGCACACCGGCCGCAAGCACCAGATCCGCGCCCATGCTCTCTGGCTCGGGCTGCCGGTGATCGGCGACAAGCTCTACGGCGGCGACGACTCGCTCTACATGGAATTCGTCGCGCACGGCTGGACCAAGCGCCTCGGCGCCGCGCTCGAGATGGGTCGCCAGGCCTTGCACGCGGCGAAGCTCGAGTTCCGTTTCCCGCCGCGCATCACGCGGACTTTCACCGCGCCACTCGCGCCGGACATGCGCGCCTTCGCCGTCGCCAAGATGGGCGCCGACGAAGCGTTAGTTGACAAGTTGACCCGTTGACAAGTTGGCAAGGGAGGCAGAGACGAGGATGCGAGGGCACGAGGGATGCAACACGGGTCGATCGGTTGGCCAGAGCGACAGGAGTATTGAGTATCGAGTATGGAGTATCGGGGGAGTGATGCCTTGGGTGAGGTCGGCACGGCGTGTCGACATGGTTGCCTTGAGGTAGGGCTGACCGCCTCGGTCAGCCGCGGTTGAGCGAGGGCGCACAACCCTACCCAAGGCAGAGACCCAGCGCTCAAGGGAAACCGGAGACCGGATGATTGGATTGGGGATATTTTCAGGTGACGGGTGACAGCCACCAGGGCATCGGCCTTTCGGGGGTCGGCCGTTCAGCCTTCGGCCGCCGGCTCCGGGTTCCCGCGGCTGATGGCCGAAAAGCCGAAGCCTGAGTTTCCGATGCCCGTGGCCGTCACCCCTCACCTGGAAATGTTTCTCACGTTTGCACCTTTGCACTGAGGACAGCACGTGGTGCTGTCCCTACCCATGGCACAACGCCGCCGCATCCACCAATGTCGCGCCGGCTTCGCGCAGGGCGACCGCGCAGTCATGCAGGGTGGCGCCGGTGGTCAGGACGTCGTCGATGACGACATAACGGAGGGACGGGTCGACGGATTCGCCCGCGACGACGTCGAACGCTCCGGCGACATTCCGCCTTCGTTCCTGCCGCCCGAGCAAGGTCTGCGACACGGTCTCATGCCGCTTGCGCAGCAGGTGTTCCGCCCGGCAACCGGGGGTCAGGGCGGCGAGACGTCCGGCGATCCGTTCGGCCTGATTGTAGCCGCGGTCTCGTCGCCGGGCTGGGTGCAGCGGGACCGGCACGAGGACCGACCCGGCCAGATGGCGGCGGAACACTGCGTCGGCCAGCGCCGCGTGGGCGAGGTCGTCCGCCAGGAAAGGGCAGCCTTCGTATTTGATGCGGTGGATGATCCGTCGGGCCGGCCCGCGGGCGCGGAAGGCGCAGACCGCCCGGCCGAACGCCGGCCGGAGGTCGAGGCAGTGCGGGCAGGTCCGGTCGCCCTCGAGGACGCCTTCGAAGGGGTGCCCACAGGTCAGGCAGCGCGGATCGGCGATCCGGGGGAGTCGCTCCGCCCCGGCCGACGAAAGGTGCAGCCGTTCGCCTTCGTCGATGGGTTCCATCGTCACCGCGCAATCCCGCGGAAAGATCAGGTCGAAGAAACCCCGGTCTAGGTCAGTCAGCCAGCCCATCGCGTTCGGCCTGCAGCCAGCGGCGTTTGCGGGCCGGTCCCCAGGCGAAGCCGCCGGCGCCGGAGGCGCTGACGACCCGGTGGCAGGGGATGAGGACGGCGAGGGGATTGGCGCCGAGGGCCGTGCCGACTGCTTGGGCCGAACGGCAGCCGACGGACCGGGCAAGTTCGCCGTAGGTGGCGGTCTCCCCGGGGTGAATCCGACGGCAGGCTTGCCAGACCTTGAGCTGGAAGCGGGTGCCGTGGGCGCGGACGGCGCGGACCTTCGGGAGGCGGCCGGGGACGACGACGCAGCCCCAGGACCTGAGCCGCCGGCGGAACTCCGCGGAGCGGGTCGGCATCCGGAGGATGAGTTCGCCCGCCGCGGTCACCGCGACCGCGAAGCCGCCGAGGGAGCCCACGCGTACCTGGCGCCCAGCGAGGGTGGCGGGCATGACACGGACGGACGGCATGTCGGCAGATTGCGTTTGCCCGTCCTCGGCTTCAATCCAAGGTTCACCTCAGACTATGGCTTTCGATTTCGACAGCTGTCCGGAACGCGCCGGGACCGACAGCACCAAGTGGCACAAGTACGCCGACAAGGACATCATCCCTTGCTGGATCGCCGACATGGATTTCAAGGCGCCGCCCGCGGTGATCGAGGCCGTCCAAGCCCGCGCCGCCCACGGCGTCTTCGGCTACCCCGCGCAACGCGATTCCGTCTTCGCCGCCATCGTCAAGCACGTCGGCCGTCGCCACGGCTGGGAGATCAGGCCCGAGTGGATCACGTTCATGTGTTCGCTCGTGCCCGGCATCCACGCCGCCATCCGCTGCGCCAGCAAGCCAGGCGAGTCCGTCGTCACGACCGTCCCGGTCTACCCGCCTTTCATGACCGCGCCGGTCCTGTCCGAGCGTAATCCGCTCAAGCTCGAGATGGTTTTCGCTGACGGCCG
>SYID01000171.1 GCA_005798925.1 Verrucomicrobiota bacterium | reverse complement strand
GTGACCTTGTCGACGAGGTGGGAGTCGACATAGAAACCCTTTTTGCGGGAGCGTGCCATGTTGGGAGAGTCTTAGGAGAGGTTAGACCTGCTTCACCTTGCGGCCGTTGCGGCGCAGGATGATCTGGTTGTTGGAGGCCTTGGCCTTGGTGCGCGTCGGGAAGCCCTTGGCGAGCTGGCCCCACGGGGACTTGAGGTGCTGACGACCGCCGCCGCCCTTCTTCTTGCCGCTGCCGCCGCCGTTCGGGTGGTCGACCGGGTTCATGGACATGCCACGCTGGCGAGGACGGATGCCCTTCCAGCGGCTGCGGCCGGCCTTGCCGAGGCTGGCGTTGTGGTGATCGACGTTGCCGACGATGCCCACGGTGGCGCGGCAATCGGCGTTGAGGTAGCGCTGTTCGCCCGAAGGCATGCGCAGGATGGCGCGGCCGGCCTCGAGGCCGAGGAGCTGGGCGAAGCCGCCGGCGGAGCGGGCGAGCTGACCGCCCTTGCCGGGCTCGATCTCGATGCAATGGATGAAGGTGGCCGGAGGGATCAGGCGCAGCGGCAGCGAGAGACCAGGGGTCAGCTGTTCCTGCGCGGTGTTGGTGCTGACCACCTTGTCGCCGACCTTGAGGCCGTCCGGAGCCAGGATGTAGTTCAGGGTCTTGTCGGCGTACTCGATGAGGGCCAGATGCGAAGTGCGGTTCGGATCGTATTCGATGCGGAGCACGGTCGCGGGGGCGTCCAGGCGGTCGCGGCGGAAATCGATGGTGCGGTAGAGCTTCTTGTGGCCTCCGCCGCGACGGCGCGAGGTGATGCGGCCGTAGCAGTTACGGCCCATCGCGCGATGGTTGCTCTCGGTGAGGGCGCGCTCAGGGCGGCCGGCGTGCAGACCCTCGGTCTTCACGCGCACAAGGAAGCGCGTACCGGGGGTGATGGGACGATGGGTGATGATGGGCATGGCTGGTCTGCTCCGAGATTAGGCGAGGGAGATGACGTCGCCCTTCTTCAGGGTGACGATGGCGCGACGGGAAGCCGTCTCGGTGAAGATCGAACCTCCGGAGAGACGGCTGCGGCGCAGCTTGCCCTTGCGGATGAGGATGTTGATCTTCTCGACGGTCACCTTGAAGGAGGCCTCGACGGCCTTCTTGATCTGGGCGCGGTCGGCGCCGGGCAGCACCTCGAAGACGTACTTGTTGGCTTCGGCGAGGCCGGAGGCCTTTTCCGTGAGGATCGGACGGCTGATGATTTCAGAAGCGGGCTTCATGGGATGACGGGCTTAGTTTTTGGCGCGCTCGAGGACCTTCTTGAGGCCGTCTTCCGAGATCAGGACGCGCGGGGTGCGCACGAGATCGAGAGCGTTGAGGTTGGAAGAATTGGAGAAGACCGCGCGGCTGACGTTGCGGCTGGCGCGGACGACGGTTTCCGACCAGGCGCTGTCGACGACGAGCAGGCGCTTGCCGGCGGGGCTCACGTTGGCGAGCACCTTGGCGAAGAGCCTGGTCTTGGGCTGGGCGACCTCGAACTTCTCGATGACCGAGAGTCCGCCGTCGGCGGCGAGCTCGAAGAGCGCGCGCTGGAGGGCGATCTTCTTGGCCTGGGCGGTGATGGTCTTGGACCAGTCGCGGGGACGCGGACCGAAGACGATGCCGCCCTTGAACATCTGGGGGGCGCGCTTGTCGCCGTGGCGGGAGCCGCCGGAACCCTTCTGCGGGAGGATCTTCTTACCGGAACCGGCGACTTCGCCGTAATCCTTGGTCTTGGAAGTGCCTTGGCGCTTGTTGGCCTGGTAGGAGACGATGACCTGCTTGAGCAGGGCCACGCCCTTGTCGCCTTCGAAGGAAGGGATGTCGAACTCCTTCTCGGTGAAGGCGGATCCGTCGGACTTGTAAACTTTGAGCTTCATATCGCTGAGATGCTGGGGATTACTTGGCGGCGATGGCCTTCTTGGCCGGACGCACGAGGACGACCTCGCCGTTGGCGCCGGGGAAGCTGCCCTTGATGAGGAGGAGGTTCTTCTCGGCGAGGACCTGGACGACGCGGAGGTTCTGGACGGTGCGCTGCACCTGGCCCATGTGGCCCGGCATGCGCTTGCCCTTGAAGACGTGGCCCGGGGTCTGGCGCATGCCGATCGAACCGATACGGCGGTGCATCATGTGACCGTGGGAATCCGGCTGTCCGTCCATGTTGTGGCGCTTGACGACGCCTTGGAAGCCGCGGCCCTTCACGGTGCCGATGACGTCGACCATCTGGCCGGCGGCGAACTTCTCGACGGTGATGACGTCGCCGACCTTGGCGTCGGAGGCGCCGGACTGGCGGATTTCGTGAAGATGGGTGTGCGGGGCGACGCCCGCCTTGCGGAGGTGGCCGAGCTCGCCGGCCGACATGCGGCTCTCCTTCTGGGGACCGAAGGCGATCTGGACGGCATCATAGCCATCCTTGTCGACGGTCTTGACCTGCGTGACGGGGCAGGGACCCGCTTGGACGACCGTGACAGGGACGAGGTTGTTGTCCGCGTCGTAGACCTGGGTCATTCCGATTTTCTTACCGAGTAGCTGGTGTTTCATTTTCTAAGAGGCAGGTGGCGTTGCCGCCGTTTGGTCATTGCTGACCTGCATTAGGCTTTGGATTTCCTTGCGGAATCTTGGTCCTGGGTGCGGGGCGCCGACGGCCTGCGTTGGGTTGGAGGTTAAGGTGGAGGGTTGAGGAGTTAGACTACGATGTTGATGTCAACCCCAGAAGGCAGGTTGAGCTTCTTCAGCTCGTCCACGGTCTGGGCGTTGGGCTCCATGATCTCGATCAGGCGCTTGTGGGTGCGGATCTCGAACTGGTCCATGGACTTCTTGTCCACGTGGGGCGAACGGTTGACGGTCAGGCGCTCGATGTCGGTCGGCAGCGGCACGGGGCCGGAGACGCGGGCGCCGGTGCGCTTCGCGGTGTCGACGATCTCATTGGCGGACTGGTCGACCATGCGATAGTCGAAGCCCTTGAGCTTGATGCGGATTTTGGTGCGGGCCATCGGGAAGGGAGTTTGGGGGTGAGATTAGGTGCGGGCCGGGGCGCGGGACGAGGTCTCGACGACCTGCTTGAGGATCTGCGCGGGGACCTGCTCGTAGTTGGCGGGCTCCATGGAGTAGGAGGCGCGGCCCTTGGACAGGGAGCGGACGTCCGTGGAGTAGCCGAACATCTCGGCGAGCGGGACGCGGGCCTCGATGTTGCAGAGGCCGGCCTTGGTGTCCATGCCTTGGATCTGTACGCGGCGGCGGTTGAGGTCGCCCATGATGTCGCCCTGGTATTCTTCCGGAGTGACGACTTCGACCTTCATGATGGGCTCGAGGAGGATCGGCTTGGCGTCCTTCATGGCTTCCTTGAAGGCGAAGATGCCGGCCATCTTGAAGGCCATTTCGTTCGAGTCCACTTCGTGGAAGGAACCGAAGACGATGCGGGCCTTGAAGTTGATCACCGGGTAGCCGGCGACGGTGCCGTTGTTGGCGGCTTCGAGGATGCCTTCGGACGCGGGCTTGATGAATTCCTTGTGGAT
>SYID01000002.1 GCA_005798925.1 Verrucomicrobiota bacterium | reverse complement strand
GCATCACCCCATGCTCACTCGTCTGCTCTGTCTGCTCGCCCTCTGCCTCGTTTCGGCCGTCGCTTCGGCCGAGACGTTCTGGATCTGGGGCTCGAAGAACAACGTCGCGAAACAACAGGTCTGGTTCCGCGCCTCCTTCGAGCTGAAGGAAGTGCCGTCCAAGGCCCAGCTGCAGGCCGTCGCCGACAACCACTGCGTCGTCTGGCTCAACGGCAAGCAGCTCGGCGGTTCCGACGACTGGGCCGACGCCTTCAGCGCGGAAGTCGGCGGCGACCTCAAGGTCGGCGTGAACACCATCGCGATCCTCGGCCGCAACGACGGCGGCATCGCCGCGATGGCGTTCCGCCTCGCCGCGGGCAAGGCCGTGCTCCTCGAATCCGGCGCGAACTGGAAGGCTTCCCTCGCCGACCCGGGCAAGGGCTGGGACGCCGTCGCGTTCGATGATGCGAAGTGGACGCCCGCGGCGGTCGTGAAGAAGATGGGCGAGGCCCCGTGGGGCAATCCCTTCGGCGGCGCCAAGAAGGCCGCCAATGCCAAACGCGCTCCGAGCACGACGGTCGCGCCGGCCGAAGAACTCATCCTGCAGCCCGGCTTCAAGGCCGAGCTCCTGTACAACGTCCCGAAGCCGGAGCAGGGCTCCTGGGTCTCGCTCGCGGTCTCGCCGGAAGGCGACCTCGTCGCCGGCGACCAGGGCGGCGTGCTCTGGCGCGTCTCGTTGAAGGACCCCAGCAAGCCTGTCGTCACCAAGATCGACACGCAGTTCTTCGGCTGCCACGGCCTGCTCTTCGCCCACGGCGCCCTCTACGCCTGCACGAGCGAGAAGGGCAAGGGCGACATCTGGCGCCTGCGCGACGTCAAGGGCGACGGCACGTACGCCGAGCAGACGCTGATCCGGCCGCTCAAGGGCTCGGGCGAGCACGGCCCGCACCAGCTCGTCCTCGACCGCGATGGCTCCATCCTCGTGGTCGGCGGCAACCACACCAAGCTGCCCGACGACGAGAAGGCCGGCGCGCCGGCGAAGCGTTACGACGAGGACGACCTCCTCAAGAAGTTCGAGGACGCCAACGGCCACGCCTCCGGCATCAAGGCCGTCGGCGGCTGGATCGCGCGCATGGACAAGGACGGCAAGGACTGGGTCCGCGTGACCACCAGCTTCCGCAATCCCTACGACTGTTCCGTGGCCCCCGACGGCGATATCTTCACCTACGACTCCGACATGGAGTGGGACATGGGCGCCCCGTGGTATCGTCCGACCCGCATCTACCTCTGCACCCCGGGCGGCGAGCTCGGCTGGCGCTCCGGCGCGAGCAACAACACCTTCCCGACGCTCGACATGCAGCCGGCCCTCGTCGACATCGGTCCGGGCAGCCCGACCGGTACCGCCATGGGTACCGGCGCGAAGTTCCCGGCCGCCTACCAGCGCGCCTTCTATGCGTGCGATTGGACCTACGCCACGCTCTACGCCGTCCACCTCACGCCGGAAGGCGGCGGCTGGAAGGCCCGCAAGGAAGTCTTCGCCGCCGGCAAGCCCTTCTCCGTCACCGACGTCGTGATCCGTCCGCAGGACGGCCACATGTACGTCACCATCGGCGGCCGCGGAGGCCAGTCCGCGCTCTACCGCATCACTTACCAAGGACAGGAGTCGACGGCGCCTGCCGGTTGGTTCGAAGCCACGCCGGAGCAGAAGCTCCGTCGTGAGCTCGAGGCCCTGCGCGACGTCGCCCCGTCCGCCGCCGCGCTCGCCAAGGCCTGGCCGCTGATGGGTCACCCCGACCGCTGGGTGCGTTACGCCGCCCGCGTCGCCGTCGAGCACCAGCCGGTCGAAAGCTGGCGCGGCAAATTCTTCCATGTCAGCTGGCCGGGGCAGAATCATGACCTCGCGCTCAACGCCTCCTTGGCGCTCGCCCGTTGCGGGGAAGTGAAAGACCTGGAGCCCATCGTACGGACCATGGACGTCGTCGCGCAGACCAAGGACCTCCGCCAGCAGCAGGACCGCCAGCGCGTCTTCCAGGTCGCCTTCTCGCGTCACGGCAAGCCGGACGCCGCCACCACGACGCGTCTCGGCCAGGAAGCCGCCGCGCGCCTGCCGTCCGGCGACAACGTCTTCGACCGCCAGCTGGCGCAGCTGGCCATCTATCTCGGCGAGCCGACCGCCCCGGCCCGCGTGCTCAAGGCCATGAAGGTCGCGCAGCCCAGCCCGGCCGTCGTCGCCGATCCCGAAATCCTCGCGCGTCACCCGGGTTACGCCCGGGCGGCCGCCAACGCGATGGCCGTCACGCCGTCCTCCACGCGCATCGGCCTCGCCGTCTATCTCTGCCGCGCCACCGTCGGTTGGACCCCTGATCTCCGGAAGGAGTTCTTTGGTTATCTCGACGTGCTCGCGCAGTCCGAAGGCGGCAACTCGCTGAAGGGCTTCGTGCGTAACATCCGCAAGGAGGCGCTCGCCGCCGCTCCCGAAGCCGAGCGCCCTGAGCTCGAGCAGATCGCCCCGGTCGCCGCCCGTAAGCCCGCCGCGCCGATCCCGGCCGCCGCCGGTCCGGGTCGTCTCTGGACGCACGCCGAGGCCCTCAAGGCCTGGGAAGACGCCAAGGCCAAGAAGACGTTCGACTTCGCCAACGGCCAGAAGATGTTCGCCGCCGCGCTCTGCTCGCAGTGCCACCGCATGGGCAATGACGGCGGCGCGCAGGGCCCGGACCTCAGCGGCCTCGGCGCGCGCACCGCGCCGGCCGATGTCCTGATGAGCATCATCCAGCCCAGCGCCGTGCTCTCCGACCAATACGCCAACTCCGTCATCGGACGCGTCGACGGCGGCAAGACCATCGGCCGTATCCTGAACGAAGAAGGCGACAAGTTGCAGCTCGCCGTGAATCCCTTCGACCCCTCGGTGCAGATCTCGGTCAACCGCTCCGACATCCTGAGCATCGACCGTTCGCCGGACAGCCCGATGCCCGTAGGCTTGCTCAATTCTCTCAACGCCCAGGAAGTCGCCGACCTGCTCGCCTACCTCATCTCGGGCGCGAACCCGAAGGACGGGATGTATGCGCAGTGAGCGCCAGGCGCTCACTGCGAGGGGGCAAGTTGACACGGTGACACGTGGGCAAGGGGATTAAATGATGAGGGCGGCTTCGGCCGCCCTTTTTTGTTTTTGAGGATTTAGGTAGGGCGTGGCTCTCCGAGCCCGCCGATGGGTTTGCGGACGGCTCGGAGAGCCGTCCCTGCCAAGTCGAGGAGGGTGCGGCGAACGGGTAGGGCTGACCGGCTCGGTCAGCCGAGGGTAGGGGCGCGACGGTGTCGCGACCATTGTCGAGGGTCGAGGGCGGACGCATCGCCGACGCGTCCCTACCCAGGGCAGAGTCACGCTGGCAGTAAGCAGTACTGAGCCTGCCTTGAGGCGGGCTCAGTAGTTGAGCGCGGCCTGGACGCCGAGGCCGTGGTAATTCCGCCAGCCTTGGCCGCCGCGGGTCGAGCGCCAGAGATAGAACAGGCGCAGGTCGAGATGCTCGTTGGGACGCAGCAGCACGCCGAGCGGCGTCAGGCGGTTCTCGGTGACGCGGTCCTGGGTGAAATCATAAAAGACCTCGTTGTTGGCGTAGAGGCCGCGGAAGAGGCCTTCCTTGCGGAGGGTCCAGTCGAGCTGCGGACGGAGACGGATGCGGGTCGAGTAGTCGCCGCCGTGGCGCCAGCGCCATTCGAAGCGGTCGCGGAAAGAAAGCGTGAGCGAGTCGCTCAGGCGGAAGGTCGGGTTCACTTCGAACTCGAAGCGGGTCCAGTCCAGGATCGCGGTCTCGTCGGCGTTGTAGGCCTCGAGCACCGAGACGTTGGCCTGCAGCTGCCAGGTCGGGCTCAGGTCATAGCGCACGCGCGGGCTGGCGATCCACGTGTGGATGCGGCCCACGCCGTCGTCGGCGCGCAGGTGCAGGTCGTTGCCGACGCTCCACTTCTCGTCGAGGCGGAGCCAGATGGTGTTCTGGTACCAAGCCTGGGTGCCTTCGGCGCAGAGCAGGGCGGGGAAGAGGAGGAGGGCGAGGAGCAGGCGCATGGGAGCGATTCCTTAGCTTAGGCGAAGCAGGAGCGCAAGGCGGGCTTGGTGATCTTGCCCATCGCGTTGCGGGGAAGTTCCGGCACCACGGCGAGCCGTTGCGGCACCTTGTAGACCGAGAGGCGAGATTTGCACCATTCGCGCAGGGCGGGCAGGGTCAGCGTGGCGCCGGGCTTGGTCACGACCGCGGCGCTGACCGCCTCGCCCCAGGTGTCGTCGGGCATCCCGAGGACCGCGCATTCGGCGACCGCGGGGTGTTCGAGGAGCGCGGCTTCGATCTCGAGCGCCGACAGCTTGTAGCCGCCGCTCTTGATGATATCCACCGAGAGCCGGCCCATGATCCGGTAGTAGCCGGTCTCGAGCACGGCCATGTCGCCGGTCCGATACCAGCCGCCGGGCTCGAAGGACTCCGCCGTCGCGGCGGGCTTGCCCCAGTATTCCGTGAAGACGTTCGGCCCGCGGACCTGGATCTCGCCGGGAGTATCTTCGGCGGTGATGACGTCGCCGTTCTCCGCCTTGAGGCGGACCTCGACGCCGGGCAGCGCCTGGCCGACCGCCCCGGGACGGCGTTCGCCGCGGAGGGGATTGGAGATGGCCATGCCGATCTCGGTCATGCCGTAGCGCTCGAGTAGCTTCTGTCCCGTGATGGCGGTCCACTGCTCGTGCACGCTGGCGGGTAGGGCCGCGGAACCGGAGACCATCAGGCGCAGGCGCCGGAAGCCGCCGACGAGCGCGGCGCGTTCGGCGGGCGCGGCGGCCTCGAGGGCTTGGATGAGCTTCACGTAGATCGTGGGTACCGCCATGAAGAGCGTGTAGGCGTCGGCCTGCACGCGCGCGAGGATCGCCGGCTGATCGAACTTCGCGAACGGCTCGATCGACGCGCCGGCCCAGAGGGCGCAGCCCGTCACGTTGATGATGCCGTGGATATGGTGCATCGGCAGGAACAGCGGGATGCGGTCCGAGGCCTGCCATTCCCAGGCCCGGACGAGGCTTTCGACCTGCGCGGCGATGTGCGCGTGGGTCGTCACGACGCCCTTCGGTTTGCTCGTCGTGCCGCTCGTGTAGAGGATCATCGCCCGGCGGGCGGGCGTGAGGTCGGGCAGCCTGCCTGCCGGCCCCGCCGGGGCGTCGATATCGATGAGCCGCAGCCCGAGGCGGGCGCAGAGCGGGGCGATCTTCTTGGCGCTGGCGGCATCGGCCAGGACGGCGGAGGCGCCGCTATCGGTCAGCGCGTACTCCCATTCCGGCTCGGTGGCCGTAAGGCAGATCGGGACCTTGACCGCGCCGGCCCGCCAGAGGCCCCACTGCGCGGCCACGTAGCCCGGGCCGGCCGGGGCGAGGAGAGCGACCCGCGCCTCTTGCAGGTCGTCAGCGCCGGCGAGCAGCGTCGTGGCGAGCGCGGCGGAGCGCTCCAGCAGCTCCTGATAGGTCGTGGTTCCGGTCGGCGAACGGAAGGCGACGGACGCGGCGTGCCCGCGGGCGCGGGCGATGAGCGGAAGGTCGGGCATGGGGTCAGAGAAGCGCGCGGTTGATCATGAAGACCAGCGAAGGGCCGAGCAGGCAGCCCAGTCCGGTGAAGAAGGTGGCCGTCATCGCGCCGTACGGCACGAGCTTCGGGTCGGTGGCGGCCAGGCCGGCCATGACGCCGCTGTTGGTGCCCATCAGGCCGCCGAACACCATCGCCGCGCGCGGGTTGTCGAGGCCGACGGCCTGGGCGAGGAAAGGCGTCAGGACCATGACGAGGATGGCCTTCACGAGACCGGCGGCGATGCTCAGCGCGATGACCTCGCTGCTGGCGCCGATGGCCGCGCCGGTGACCGGACCGACGATGTAGGTCGCCGCGCCGGCGCCGATGGTGGTGATGCTGACCGCGTCGCGATAACCGAACGCGTAGGCGATCAGGCCGCCGACGAGGAAGGAGGTGAACAGGCCGGCCAGGAGCGAGATCGCCCCGATGACGCCGCTCCGGGCGAACTCCTCCAGCTTCACGCCGAAAGCCGTGGCCACGATGGCGAGGTCGCGGAGCATCGCCCCGCCCATCAGGCCCACGCCCGCCAGCACGGGCAGGTCGGCGACGCCTTTCTTGCCACCGACCACGGCGGCCAGGATGAGCCCGATGAGGATGGCGATCGCGCTGCCGTGCAGGCGGCCGCGGGTGAGCTTGTCCGAGGCCCAGTAGGCGCAGGCCATCGTGAGTCCGACGAGCGCGAAGGCCGTCAGCAGGCCGTAGTCGGCCAGCACTTTCTCGACGATCGGGTTCATCGCGAGGTCTCTTGGTTGCGACCAGCCCGCGCGAGGATTTTCACGAGGGCGAAGCAGATGACCACCGTCACCGCGCCGGCCAGGAAGGCCATCACGCCGCCGCCGAGGGCGCCGCGGACGTTCTGGCTCGCGGCCATGGCGACGACGATCGGGACGTAAATCTGTCCCCAGAAGAGGATGCCGTTTTCCGACGGCGGCGACATGAGCCCGCGTCGCCGCAGCCAGTCCGAGCAGAAGATGAGGAGCAGCATCGCGACGCCGACGCCGCCGATGTCGGCGTCGATGCCCAGGAGGGCGCCGAGGAGTTTTCCGGTCGATACGCCGACGAGAAGGCAGGCGGCCAGGAGGGCGGTTCCGTAGATGGGCATGGGGCGGGGTGAGCTCTTCTTAGACGACCCCACGGCGGGACGCACGGACGAATCAAGCCCCGGTGTTAGGGGGCGGAGGGATCAGGGGCGGGGGCAGGGGTAGGCCATGCGAGAGTATCGAGCATGGAGCATGGGGGCGCGCCGCTTCGGGTGGCGGGTGGTAGCCCCGGTGGCAGGTAATTTTAACTCGAAGGGAAACCGGAGACCGGATGATTGGCTGGGGATTCATGTTCAGGTCCTCGGGTGCGGGCGCAGGTGCGGGCATGATCCCGTACCCGAACCTGGTGTTGAACACCTGAGCCTGGGACCTGAAGGCCGGGACCTGGGACCCGAGAGAGACGAATCTTTTCGGGGCACAAAAAAGGACGGCTCGGAGAGCCGTCCCTACCTAAGATACACTATGTCAGCACGCAGTGCTGACCCTGCCTCGAGGCAACTCTTATCAGCCGGGCAACGTGAAGGAGGGGAGTTTGCGGATTTCGCCGCCGGCCATCGCGGACTCGTGGGCGAGGATGCCCGTGCACGTCCAGTTGGCGGACTGGCGCGCGTTCGGGAACGGCTCGCGCTTGGCGAGGAGCGCCTGGATGAACTCGTTCGCGAGGTGCGGGTGGGAGCCGCCG
>SYID01000170.1 GCA_005798925.1 Verrucomicrobiota bacterium | reverse complement strand
CTCACCTACCACTTCATCGCCCATGACCTCGCCGTCGTCGAGCACGTCAGCGACCACATCCTCGTGATGTCGAAAGGTCGGATCGTCGAGCAAGGTCCGCCCGCGGAGATCCTCGGCAACCCGCGCGAGGAGTACACGAAGACGCTGCTCGCCGCGGTTCCCCGCTTCTGATGTCCGCGGACCACCCAACCCCGTCGTCGGCGACGCTCGACGGCACCACGCGCGGCCTCGGCCTGCTCCTGGTCGGCCTCGCGGCGTTCACGACGTGGGACCAATGGGCGATCTGGAGCACCAAGGACGACTATGGCTTCGGCTACCTGGTGCCCGCCTTCTCCGCCTATGTCCTCTGGGACCGATGGGACGAACTCCGCGACTGGCTGACCGGCGCCCGCGCCGAGGTCTCTGCGCCGACCGGGCGCCTGGCCTTGGCGGCGGCGCAGGTCCTCGCCTTCCTTTCGCTCGGGGTCTTCGGCCTCGGCGCCGCGGCCCGCGCGGTGTTCGGCGTCGGCACCGGCCCGACCTTGGCGATCGCCTTCGGTCTGACCGGAGCCGCGCTCGCGCTCACCTACCTGTCCGTCCGGGGACCAGACGGAGCCGCGGCGGCCGACCGGGCACGCTGGCGGGCCGTCGGCCTGATGGTCTTCCCCGCCGCCGTCTGGCTGATCTCCGGGCCGTTCCTCTACCTCGTCGACAACCAGATCAAGGGCGCGCTGCTGACCAACGTCACCGAGATCGTCTCCGGTATCCTGCGCGCCAACGACCATGTCATCCGCGTCAGCGGCAACACGATCGTCTTCGCCAACGGCGACGCGGTCGGCGTGGCCGAGGCCTGCTCCGGCATCCGGTCGCTCTCCGCCTGCGTTTTCGCCGGAGCCTTCCTCGGCTCCGTCTTCCTCGAAGGCGGGTTCCCCGGGTCCCTGCTGCGCCGGGTCGCGCTGATCGGCCTGGCCGCGTTCACCGCCTTGCTCCTGAACATCGGCCGCAACACCTTCCTTACTTTCCACGCGCTCGCCCATGGGTCCAAGTCGCTCGAACGCGACCTCGCCGGGATCGAGCACGGGCAGCCCGGCTTCTCTTCCCTGGGCACCGTCCACGACCTGGCCGGCAACGTCGCCATGGCGGGCGCGCTGCTCTTGATCGTCGCCTTCGTCCCTTTGCTCAACCGCCTCGGCCGTCCGCGCGACGACCTCCCCTCCGCATGAGAATCCTTTTCGTGACCCCTGAACTGGCGCCATGGTCCAAGGCGGGCGGACTCGGCGACGCCGCCGCCGCCCTGGGCAAGGCGCTGGGCGCCCTCGGCCATGAGGTGCGGGCGGTGACGCCGCTTTACGGTTCCGTACCAGGCCGCGAGCGCATGGGCACGCTGATCGAATCGCTCAAGGTCGGCGTCGGCGGGGATCCGCGCAAGGCGGCCTGCCGCGTGCGCACGCTGCCGGTCTCGGCCGGCTTCGAGGCGTGGTTCATCGAACACGAGGACTTCTACGGCGCGCGGGAGGTCTACCCGGCGCGCGAGGACGCCGGGGAGCGCGCCGCGTTCTACGGCCGCGCCGCGCTGGACGCCTGCCTGACGACGAGCTGGCTGCCCGAAGTGGTGCACTGCCATGACTGGACCGCCGGGCTGGTACCCGCGCTGCTGAACACGACCCTGAAGACGAGCCCGCTCGGCGGCGCGCTTTCGGTGATCACGATCCATAACCTCCAGCACCAAGGCGTGCATCCGCGCCGCCTGATGGATTACCTGGGCCTGCCGGAATTCCTGTGGAGCCCACAGGAGCTCGAATGCCTGGGGGGCGTCAACTTCCTCAAAGGCGGCATCCTGCATGCCGGCAAGGTCATCACCGTCAGCCCGACGTACGCGCAGGAGATCCTCACGCCCGCCTTCGGCTACGGCCTCGACGACGTCGTCCGCCGCCGCGCCGGCGAGCTCCACGGCATCCTCAATGGCGTCGACCGCGACGAATGGAATCCGGCGACCGACAAGCACCTCGCGAAGGCGTTCTCCGCGGCCAAGCCCGCCGGCAAGGCCGAGTGCAAGACCGCTCTCCTGCGCGAACTCGGCCTGCCGACCGACGACGACCTGCCGCTCGTGGGCGTGATCTCACGCCTCTGGGAACAGAAAGGCCTCGATCTCGCCGCGGCCGTGCTCCCGCGCTTCCTCCGCGAACAGAAACTGCGCTTCGTGCTGCTCGGCAGCGGTGACGCCGCGCTCGAGAACGAATACCGCCGGCTCGCGGCCGACTTCCCGCGCCTGTGCGCCGTGCGCATCGGCTACGACAACGGCCTCTCGCATCGCATCGAAGCCGGCAGCGACTTCTTCCTCATGCCGAGCCGCTTCGAGCCTTGCGGCCTCAACCAGATGTATTCGATGGCCTACGGCACGCTGCCGATCGTCCGCGCGACCGGCGGCCTCGCCGACACCGTCAGCGGCTGGGACGGCAAAGACGGCGGCACCGGCATCGTGTTCGAGCACGCTGATCAGGGCGGCATCGCCTGGGCCTTGGAGCGGGCACTCGAGCTTTACGCGCGTCCGAAGGCTTTCAAAGCACTTCAGAAGCAGGCCATGAAGCAGGATTTCAGCTGGGCGAAGGCCGCGGAGGAGCACCTCGCCGTATATCATTCAGCCTGAGACTAGTTTCCGACAGCACTTTAAGCCTAAATAAAGACAGATTTCGGTCGCATTGCCGAAAAACGACCTGAATCGGTCAATTTCTTGTGCCAATGGCACGGTTTAAGGCTTTGGCACGGGGTGAGCATCAGGGGTGGTGCCATGAAGCACATCACCGCCCTCACCCTCACCACCCTCCTCGCCGCGTCCGGTCTTGCCCAGACCGCCGCCGCAGCCCCCGCTCCGGTCGCCCTCGACCTGACGGCCGGCTACGACAGCGAGTATTACTACCGTGGCCTCTGGTTCTCCAACCAGAACGCCTGGTATAACCTCGGCGCTTCCAAGAAGCTGTCCGATACCACCACGCTCAACGCGCTGGCCTACTACACTTCCAGCAACGATCGTCGTTCCCTCTACCAGGAGCTCGACCTCGGCGCCTCGCTCGCCTACGACGCCGGCTTCGCCACGCTGACCGCCGGTTACACGTACTTCTTCTTCCTCAATGGCTACGTCGGCAACGGCGCCGGTCAGACCTTCGCCTCGGAGTTCTTCGTGAGCGCCGCCAAGACGGTCGGCCCGGTGAACGTCGCCGCCACCTACGCTTATGACATGTACATCGACGCCGGTTACGCCGAGCTCGCCGTGGACAAGTCCTTCGCGCTGAGCGACAGCACCTCCCTCGTGCTGAAGGCCGTCGCCGGCTACAGCCTCGGAGGCTACTACACTGCCTTCAACGGTGGCGGCTACAATACCGGCACCGAAAGCGTCTGGACCCACGTCGGCCTGAACGCCTCCCTGCCGATCGCGCTCTCGAAGACCGCGACCTTGACGCCCTATATCGCCTACAACATCTCCGGCGCCGGACGCACCGAATCGAACACCGCCGCCTCCGCCTTCGGCGGAGACGACGACCAGCTGTTCTTCGGCGCTTCGATCAAGGCCGTCTTCTAAGGACCTGAGCCGGGTGGTCTTCGGACCGCCCGGCCTTCCTTGGACTGAACCATTCCCCGGCCTGGAACCGTTTCAGAACCGGGAGATTGCAGCATAGCAAAAGGGGTGCTTTCCGGGAGGAAAGCACCCCTTCTTCTTTGTTAGGTTGAAAATCGCCGGAAGAAGGCAATGTTCCCACCTCCATGCTCGAGTCCGCCCGCAAACCCGACTGGCTCCGCGCCAAGCTCCCCAGCGGTCCCGACTTCCTGGAGACGAAGAAGAACGTCGACGAGCACAAGCTGCACACGGTCTGCCAGTCCGCGCAGTGCCCCAACATGGGCGAATGCTGGTCCCGTGGCAGCGCCACGGTGATGATCCTCGGCAACGTCTGCACCCGCTCCTGCACCTTCTGCGCCGTCCTTTCCGGCCGCCCCAGCGAGCTCGACCTCGGCGAACCGGCCCGCGTGGCGGAATCCATCGCCCTGATGAAGCTCAAGCACGTGGTCATCACTTCGGTGGCCCGCGACGACCTCAAGGACGGCGGCGCCTCCGTCTGGGCCGCGACCATCCGCGCGACCCGCCACCGCTGCCCGAACACCACCATCGAGGTCCTCCCGGCGGATTTCCGCGGCGAACAGGCACACCTCGACACCTTGCTCGACGCCCGGCCCGACATCCTCAACCACAACCTCGAGACGGTCGAACGCCTGCAGCGCCCCGTCCGCAAGACCGCCCGCTACGACCGCTCCTTCTGGGTGCTCAAGCACGCCAAGTCCCGCGACTTCATCACCAAGACCGGCGTCATGCTCGGCATCGGCGAACGCAAGGAGGAGGTCGCCCAGCTGATCCGCGACATCGCCGCCGCCGACGTGGACATCCTGACGATCGGCCAGTACCTCTCGCCGAGCAAGGAACACGCGCCCATCGACCGCTGGGTCACGCCGGAAGAATTCGCCGAATGGAAGACCTTCGCCCTCGAGGTCGGCGTGAAGCATGTCGAATCCGGCCCGCTGGTCCGTTCTTCCTACCGCGCCGACGAACAGGTCACCAAGTTCAGCCTGATGGATCGCCGCCAGCGACCCGCCCGTTGACCCGTGGAAGGCCTGCCCCCCGTCGACTTCCGCGCCGAGCTCAATGACGAGCAGTTCGCCGCGGTGACCTCGCCGCGCGGTCCCGCGCTCGTGCTCGCGGGAGCCGGCTCGGGCAAGACCCGCACCCTCACCTACCGCGTGGCCTGGCTCCTGCACCAAGGCGCCAAGCCTTGGGACATCCTGCTGCTGACCTTCACGAACAAGTCGGCGAAGGAGATGCTCGAACGCGTCGAAGACCTCACCGGCGTCCCGCGCGGCCAGTTCTGGGGCGGCACGTTCCATTCCATCGGTCAGCGCATCCTCCGCCGCAACGCGGCCGTGGCCTCGCGCTCGCCTGACTTCACCATCCTCGACCAGAAGGAATCCGAGCAGCTGTTCTCCGAGATCGTGAAGTCGCTCGACGGCGCCTTCATCAAGGACAAGACGAACCCCAAGGCGGCCGTCATCCTCGACGCCTACTCCCATGCGCGCAACACCCTCCGACCCCTGGAGGAAGTCCTGACCGAACGCCTCGACTGGATGAAAGGAGGCCCGGAGAAGCTGATGCAGTTCTGCGCGGCCTACGCCGCGGCGAAGCAGGAGCGCAACCTGTGCGACTTCGACGACCTGCTGAGCCTCTGGCTGCACGTGCTCGAGCACGACCCGGCCGCCCTCGCCCATTACCGCCAGCGCTTCAGGCACATCCTGGTGGCTGAGTTCCAGGACACCAACCGCCTCCAGAGCCGCATCATCGACCTGCTCGCCAGCGAGCACCAGATCATGGCCGTCGGCGACGACGCCCAGTGCATCTACACCTGGCGCGGCGCGGACTGGGAGAATATCGTCGCCTTCCCGCAGCGCCACCCGGGCACGCTGATCCACACGATCGACACGAACTACCGCTCGACCCCGGAGATCCTCGCCTTCGCCAACGAGATCCTCAGTCACCGGCCGCGCGTCGAGGGCTTCGACCGCCGCCTCCAGGCCGTGCGTCCGAGCGGACCTCAGCCCACCGTCTTCACCGTCGGCGACACCTCGCAGCAGGCCAAGCTCGTGGTCCGCAAGCTGATGCAGCTGCACCATGAAGGCCACGCGCTGAAGGACATGCACGTGCTCTACCGGGCCCACTACCAGTCTCTGGAGCTGCAGATGGAGCTCAACGCCATGGGCGTGCCGTTCGTCATCACCAGCGGCCACAAGTTCTTCGACCTCGCGCACGTGAAGGACGTCCTCGCGCACCTGCGCTTCGTGCACAACCCGCGCGACCAGGTCGCGCTCTCCCGTCTGCTCTGCCTGCTGCCGAAGGTCGGACCGGTCGCCGCCGAGAAGATCAGCAAGGCCGCCCGGGAGACCGACGAAGCCCAGGGACGCGGCCTGGTCCGCGCGCTCCGCGCCGACGCCGTGCTCAAGCGCGTGCCCGAATCGGCCAAGGACGACTTCAACGACCTGACCATCACGCTCGAGGACATGCTCGAAGGCCTGGAGGCCGCCAAGGCCAAGCCCGGCCCGTCGGCCCCCGCGCCCGACCT
>SYID01000019.1 GCA_005798925.1 Verrucomicrobiota bacterium | reverse complement strand
GCTACCTCGAGCACGTCGAGGAGGCCTTGAACGCCCTGGAGCGGGTGGACTTCCTCATCTACAACGCCGGCATGGACACCTACGAGAAGGCCGGTGGCATGAAGGGCATCACCAAGGAGATGATCCTGAAGCGGGAGAAGCGCGTCGTCCAATGGGCCCGGGCTCGGAAGATCCCGCACGTCTTCGCCCTCGCCGGCGGCTATAAGTGGGGCGGGCTGACGCTGCGGCAGGTCGCCGAACTCCACCTCGAGACCGTCGAGGCGTTCGCGGCCTGATCATTCCGGCTTCGGGACGTTCAGCTGCTGGAGCCGGAAGGCGCCGCTCTCCGTCGGGAGCACCACGAAGAGCGGGCAGTCGCGGCTCTGGGCGAGCGCGACCATCACATGCCACTGTTCCTGCCGGACGCCGGCCACGACGAACATCGGCATCGCGCCAGGTTCGGTCCCCGAGGGCTCCTCGATCGCCACGCCCTTGTGGTCGACGTCGAAGTTGTGCGCCAGCCACTTGCCGAGCTCCTTGGCGAGCCCGCGCATGTCGGACTTGCCGGCTTCGACCTTGGCCTGGTCGATGAGCGCCCACAGCGGGAGGGCGAAGTTATGTTCCAGGTCGGCCATCGGCGCGGCGGCGGAGCGACGTCAGGCCTGCTTGATCAGCTCGGCCGTCGCGGGGACGTCGGAGATGATCTGGTCGGGGTCCGGCCCGACCCCGATGTAACGGAGGTTCGGGAGGTAAGGCAGGGAGCCGCCGCGCGAGGCGAGGCGGACGATCTCGGCCATCGTGAAGGCCACGTAGCGGCGGGCTTCGGCGGGCAGCCGGGCGTAGGAGCGGACCTTGGTGATGTCAGCGGTCCAGCCGGGCAGGGTGGCGTAGATGGGCTGCAGGGTGCGGCGCACCGCGTCGTTGCGCGGGACGCCCGAGACGACCTTGCCGGCCGCGTCGCGGTAGCCCGTGCAGACGAGCAGGTCGCCGCCCTTCCATTCGCCGTGGGGCGAGAGGGCGTCGAGCTTGTTGAGGACGATGTCGTCGTAGCCGCCGTAGCGGAGGGCGTCGGCCTTCTCGACCAGGTCGGACCAACCGACCATGCGCTGGCGGCCGGTGCTCGTGCCGAATTCCAGTTTCGCGAGGGCGCGCTGGAGAGGGTGTTCCTCCGGCATCTTCGTCAGGAAGACGTGCGTGCCGACCTTCGTGTCGTAGGCCTTGCAGCACCCGACCGTGTGGATCGCCTGGACCGGGATGCCGGCGGACTGGAAGAACTCCGGCGTGTAGGTGTGGGAGGCCGTGACGTTCGGGGCGAAGCCCGCGCGCTTGTCGAGCCAGTAGGCCTGGCCGAACTCGCCGATGATGCGGCGGTCGGCGGCGAGATCGCCGAGGATGCGTTCGCGGACGTCGCCGACGGCGTGGGCGAGGGCGGCGCCGGCCTGCCAGTAGCAGTCGAGCACCGCGGCGTGGTCGAACGTGAACGGCTCCTTGCCGGCGAAGCGGGTGAAATCGAACTCCGCGGGCTGGAAGACGCCGTTCTCGATGGCGCCCTTGTTGGCGCGCAGCTCGGCCTCGGTGAGCTTGGCGAAGAGTCCGGCCCACTTCTCGGGCGCAAGCTTGCACACGTCGCGCACGATCGCCGCGGCGCGATGCAGGCGGGCGGAGAGGCGGACCGCGTAGTCGGTCTTCGCGCCGAGGAACTCCGAGTAATGGAGCTGGAACTGGCCGACCTCGTCGGCGTAGGCCGGCGTGATGCCGCGGCCGGTGGAGCCGCGGGCCTCGTGGCCGAGGACGTTGACGCGGTAATCTTCCCAGGCGAGGTCGAGGATGCGGTGGGAGACGTCGCTGATCATGCAGCGCTCGTCGATGAGCAGCCGGCTGAGCACCGGGATGCCGATCTTCTCGAGGGGCAGGGCTTCCCAGAGGGCCTTGCGCGGGTCGGCGACGACGCCGGCGCCGAGGGCGAGGCAGGCCACGTCGTGTTCGGCGACGCCGCCGGGGAGCAGGTTGAGTTTCAGTCCCGCGACCGTATGCCCGGAGTTGGCCCCGCCGTTGACCTTCAGGACCGTGCCCACGACGTCGCGGCGGCCGGTCAGGCTCTGGAGTTCACGGACGATCTCCGGGATGAGCCGGCCTTTGCCTTCGTCCCCCATGCTGATGCCGACGTCGGCGATGAGGTTGCTCTTGAAAGGGGTGCGTGCCATGGGCAGGAGTGGGTGAGGCGGACGGAGGCGCCGTCCGCGAAGGAGGGGGCGCGACGAGGGAGGTCAGGCCGAAGCGCTCTTCTGGCGCTCGTAGAAGTCGTTGATCTTCTTGGCGACGTCGCGGTAGCCCGAGTCGGCCATGTAGATGATCTTGTATTCGTCGACGGCTTCCTTGGGCTTGCCCATCTTCTCGTAGGTGTCGCCCAGGGCGTAGATGATCTCCTTCTTCAGGTCGTTCATCAGCGGTACCTCGCTCTTGGCGGTCATGAGCTGCTCCACCGCGAGGTCGAATTTCGCGCCGAGCGTGAAGGCGCGCCCGATGGCGAGCAGCGCCGGCTGGCGGAACTTCGGGTTGCGCTGGGCGTATTGCAGCTGCTGGACGGCCTCGTCGAGTCGGCCGGCCGCGAGCAGCAGCGTGCCGAGCTCGTGGCGGTAGGAGAAGTCGTTCGGATAGCGTTCGACGAGGCTGAGGGACGTCTTGAGGCGGAAGTCCGCGAGCTCGGCCTCGTTCCTGGCGAGGGCCTCCTTGCTGGCCGCGTCCGCCGGGTTGGCCGCGATGGCTTCGCGGAGCTGCTTCGAGATACGGTCGTAGCGGCGGGTGACGAGGTCGCTCTCCTGGCGCTCGAGGGAGGTGTCGGCCTTGCCGAGGCTGGTGAGGCGTCCGCGTTGCAGCCAGGCGATGGCGCTGTCGAGATCCTCGGCCATCAGGAACATGCGGACGATCTCACGGTAGAGGTCGAGGCTGTCGGGAGCCGCCTGGATTTTCTGGGCCAGTTCGGCGGCCTGCGCGAGGGCGGTGGCGGCGTCGGTGACGGTGCGGGCGGACTGGTCGAGCCGGAGGGCTTCGTCCTTGTCCTTGAGCTTGGACTGGAAGTCGCCTTTGTCCTCCCAGTTGCCTTTCTTCATCGTCTTGCTGACCGAGGCCTTGCGGACGGCTTCCTGGAGGTCGCCATTGCCCGGAAAGAGCTTCAGGCCCCTGTCGGCGGCGGCGAGGGCCTGGTCGTACTCGCCGGCGGCGATCCAGACGTTGGCGAGGTCGACGAAGTGCTGGGTCTGGGTCGGCTCGTTGGCGGCCAGCTCTTCGTAGGCGAAGGCGGCGAGCTCGTGGAAGCCGAGTTTGATGCCGGCGAGCGCGATGGTCTTGTTCGCGTTGGCGTCGGTCGGTTTCTTGGCCAAGGCCTCCTCCGCGGCGGCGATGGCGGCCACCGGATCGGCTTCGACGGCTTTGGCGATCTTGCCTGCGGTCAGGACCCCGGTCAGGCCGTCGAAAAGCCCTTTCTTGGTGCCAAGCATGGTTTTCTGGGCCTTGCGCAGGCTACGGCGGACTTCGATGCAGCCCGGATTGCGGGCCAGGATGCCGGAAAGGATCTCCAGGGCGTACTGCGGATTGGTCTTCAGTTGCTGGTCCGCGGCGACGATCTGCTTCTGGAGTCTGGGATCGAGGTCGGTAAGGGGGACTTTTTTCATGGAGAAATGGGCGCTTTGACCTGCGAAAACTGACGTTCACCCTGCGGGTGGTCAATCCCTTGGACGTGAAAAACGCAGGTGCCGTCGAAGTGCCGCGCGCCGGGGGGCGGCGATGATGCGGCCGACGCAATCGGGCGCCCCGCACCGGCAGGGGTGGCGGAGGCTTTCAGCCAGCGAAAAGCCGTAATCAATGGTGATTTCCTCTCCGGGTGCGAGCGGCCGAATGGCCGTCAGCCATGCTTGTCGGCCCGCTTCATCCCAGATGAGTTCCGCCGCCGGCGCGCAGGAGTGGTTGGCGAGACGCGCCGGGTTGTCGGGCCCGCGGCCGTCCAGCCAGCGCCCCGGCGAGATTTCCAGCGCGAAGACCTCGCCGTCGGCGTCGCTCGGCGGTCGCGCGGAGACCGGGCCGACGTAAGCGGCGATGCGCTCGCCCGGGGCGAAGGCGCGCAGGGCGAAAAGTCCCAGTCCGGCGATCGGCGAAGGGCGGGCGACGACGTCGGGACCGTTCATGCCTCCGCGCGGAGGTCGCGCGTCATCAGCGCGACGACGCCGGCGCGCGGGTCGAGTCCTTGGTAAAGGATCGCATGCAGGCAGGAGAGAATCGGGGCGTCGAGCGCCCTGCGGGCCGCGAGCTGGACAAGGGCTTCCGCCGCCCGGTGGCCTTCGACGGCCTCCTTGCGGTGCGCGAGCGCAGCGAGCGTGCCGCGCGGGTCTTTGGCGACCTGTTCGCCGAGCGCGCGGTTGCGGCTCCAGGCCCCGTGCGCCGTCGCCATCAGGTCGCCGACGCCGCCGAGTCCGAGGAAGGTCTCCGGCCGCGCGCCGAGGGCCACGCCGAGGCGGGTCATCTCCTGGAGCGAGCGGGTGAGCAAGGCGGCCTTGGCGTTGGAGCCGAGCCCCAGTCCGTCGCAGAGCCCGGCACCGAGCGCGTAGACGTTCTTCAGCGTGCCGCCGATCTCGACGCCGACGAGGTCGTTCGAAGTGTAGGCGCGCAAGGTCGGGCCGCTGACCGCGGCTTGCACTTCCTTCAACAGCGATGCGTCGGCGCCGGCCGCGAGCACGAGCGCGGTCGGCAGGCCGGCCGCGACTTCGTCGGCGTTGCTGGGGCCGCTGAGCGCGCCGACGGGCAGCGGCCCGAAAGCTTCGGCCATGAGTTCGGACGGTCGGCGCAGGGTGGCGAGGTCCAGGCCTTTGCAGAGGGAGATCGCCATCTTGGCGCCCGAGTCGCGGACGGCGGGGCCGATCGCGGCGAGCAGTTCGGGGAGGCCTTTGGACGGACAGGCGAGGAAGACAAGGTCGGCGTCCATCAGGGCCGGCAGCGGTTCGAGGCCGATCTGGATCGAGTCGTCGAGCCGGCGGCCCGGCAGGTAGTCGGCGTTCTCCCGGCTCGTGGCGAGGGCGAGAGCCTGTTCGACGCGGCGCGGCACGAGCGTGACGGTCTGGCCTTGGCGGGCGAGGTGGATCGCCATGGCCGTGCCCCAGCCGCCGGCTCCGAAGATGACGCAGTTCATTTGGATTTCTTGGTGCGCACCTTCGCGGCCCAGCGGCGTACGGCCGCGACCGCGTCGCGGTGCAGGTTGGCTTCGGCGCGGGCGAATGGCGGGGGTTCCGGCGTGAGCCCGAGCAGGTCGTGGATGACGAGGATCTGGCCGTCGCACCCGCGCCCCGAGCCGATGCCGATGGTCGGGACGTCGACGGACTCGGTGACCGCGGGCATGAATTTCTCGTCGACGCACTCCACGACGATCGCGAAGGCTCCGGCGGCGGCGACCGCCTGAGCGTCGACGAGGACCCTCGCCCGGTCCTCCGGCGTGAGGCCGCGGCGACGATAGCCGGCGGAATACACGCGCTGGGGAAGCATGCCGACGTGGCCCATCACCGGGATGCCGGCGTCGACGAGCCGGGCGATCGCCGGGGCGAGGGAGGCGCCGCCTTCGATCTTCACCGCCTTGACGCCGCCTTCCTGGAGGAAGCGGCGGCAGTAGCCGAGGAGCTTGGGGAAACTGTCGTGCGCCAGGCCGAAGGGCAGGTCGCCGACCACGAGCGCTTCGGTCTTCGCGCGGACGACCGCGGCCGAGTGGTGGATCATCATGTCCAAGGTGACCCCGACCGTGTCGGGCAGGCCCAGGACGGCGTTGCCCAAGGAATCGCCGACGAGGATGAGGTCGGCGCCGCCGGCGTCCGCGATGCGGGCCGTGCTCACATCGTAGGCGGTCAGGCAGACGATGGGCCGGACGCCTTTGAGGGCGCGGAGGGACCGGGTGGTGGACTTCACGCCTTGGGCTTACCCAGAGACGCTCCGCTTGTAAAGCGTGGGTAAAGGGTGTAAGGTGGTCAGGTGTGGCGTCGTGTCGTCAGTCTCTTCCGTAAGCCCGATTATCGGGTCAACGCCTACGCGCACCCCGATCTCTCGTCGCAGACCCGGCTGGCCTGGCATGCGCGCCTGAAGCTCCTGCTGAGCGCCCGCCGCGGACTGGATCACGCGGACGAGACGCCGGCGCTCTGGACCCGCCATCGTAAGTGGCTGCTGCTCGCCCTCGGAGCGCTGCTCGCCTGGTTCCTCGTCGAAAGCGCCGCGGGCTGGGGTTTCTACGAAGGCTGAGCCGACGCGGACCTCAGGCCGGTCCGAAACCGAAGAGATCCACGCCGAGCTGCTTGGCGCGGGCGATGACCGCGGGCTTGTCGATGAGGATGACCGCATCGGCTTCGAGCGCGGCCTTCGCCACGCCGCCTTCGGCCATGCTCTCGAGCGTCTTCACGCCGAAGCAGGGCACGTCGAAGCGCCAGTCCTGCGCATGCTTGGCGGTCTTCGTGAGCAGCATCTCCTTGCCGCCGGTCTGCGCGCAGCGTCGCAGCATGTTGTCGGTGCCTTCGAAGGCTTCGACCGCGATGACGGTGCCTTTCGCCGTGACGACGGATTGGCCGACGTCGAGGCGGGCCATCTCGCGGGCCATGCGCGTGCCGAATTCCAGCTGATCGTCGGCGATGCCGCAGACCCAGCCGGTCATGCAGCCGGGGGAGGCGAGG
>SYID01000169.1 GCA_005798925.1 Verrucomicrobiota bacterium | reverse complement strand
AGAGGCCGAGGATGACCTGCGACTTGCCGACCTTTTCGCGGATCTCGCGGACGGCGGTCTCGACGTAGTCGTCCATCTTCCAGGTGGGCTTGCAGCGGCAGATGCGGAAGAGGAAGTTGCGAAGGATGTCGATGCCGCGCTCGGAGTGGGCGACTTCGGGGTGGAACTGGATGCCGTAGAAGCGGCGCTTGGTATCCTCGATGACCGCGCATTCGGAGTTCTCGGTCGAAGCGACCGCCTTGAAACCGCGGGGCAGGCGGGTGATCTTGTCGCCATGGGAGTTCCAGACGCGGAGCGGGGACTTCAACCCCTGGAGGAGCTGCGAGCCCTTGCGGAAGGACAGGACGCCGTGGCCGTATTCGCGGTGCGAGCTGCTGGCGACGTTGCCGCCGAGCATCTGTCCCATGAGCTGGACGCCGTAGCAGATGCCGAGGACCGGGAGGCCCATCTCGAAGACGCCGGGATGCGGGTGGGGCGAACCTTTGGCCTTCACGCTGTCCGGGCCGCCGGAAAGGATGACGCCGACCACGCCGTCGGCGCGGAGGGTCTCCGGGGTCACGCCGAACGGATAGATGCGGGAGTGGACGTTGCACTCGCGTACGCGGCGCGCGATGACCTTGGTCAGCTGCGAGCCGAAATCGAGAATGGCGATGGACTGGGTGGCCATGGGGGGAGAATGGGGGGATTCAGAACTTGAGGCGAACATTGTTCCAGCCGCAGCCTGGGCAGACGGCTTCCTCGCGGCGGCGCGGACGCACATACGTCAGGCCGCAACGGGCGCAGGAGAAAGCCGAGCTGAGCCGACGGTGGTCCGCCAGGAAGGCGTCGCGGCGGTCATACCAGGCCTGCAGGCCGAAGAGCGTGACGGCCCCCAGGCCGGCCAGGAAGGCCAGGAAGGCGCCGAGGTCGACGGGGATCTGCATCTGCGGGGGAGGTTCTTAAAAGGCGAGACGCGCCAGCCGGGGGGCGGACGCGTCTCTGGGGAGAGGCCGGGCGGCAGGCTCAGGCCTGGGCCGCGGCGGCTTCCTTCTTGGCCTTGGGCTTGCGGACGGCCTTGGCCTTCGGGGTCATGGCCGGGGACTTGTCGTCCTTGGCCACCAGCTCGATGAGGGCGGTCTCCGCCGCGTCGCCTTTGCGGGCGCCGAGCTTGTAGATGCGGGTGTAGCCGCCATGGCGACCGAGGAACTGCTGCACGCGCTCCTTGAACAGGAGCTGGGCGGCGTCTTCGTTGCGCAGCTTGGCGATGGCGAGACGGTAGTAGTGGAGCTTGACCGCCTTGTCGGCGGACTGCTCGGCCTTCTTCGCGTAGGTGATCAGGTGCTCGGCGAACGGACGCAGGGCCTTGGCGCGGGACAGCGTGGTCGTGATGCGGGCGTTGGTGAACAGCGCGGCCGCGAGGTTGGCGACGAGCGAGCGGCGATGGGCCGTCTTGACGCCGAGGACATGATGGTGGGTGCGGTGACGCATGAGTGTGGGTTCCGGTCGGGGTTAGGCGTTGACGCCCTTGTCGAGGAGGCCCTCGTTGATCTTCTGGCCGAGGGACAGGCCGAGCTGCTCGAGCTTGGCCTTGATCTCGTTGAGGGACTTCTTGCCGAAGTTGCGGTACTTGAGCATCTCCTGCTCGGTCTTCATCGCCAGCTCGCCCACGGTGTTG
Source organism: Verrucomicrobiota bacterium (assembly GCA_005798925.1). GTDB lineage: Bacteria > Verrucomicrobiota > Verrucomicrobiia > Opitutales > UBA953 > UBA953. The sequence continues at coordinate 4,085 of SYID01000169.1, read as the reverse complement.
ATGTTGGCGTTGTTAAGGCAGTTGGCGGCGCGGACGGAGAGCTCGATCTCGTTGACCGACATGTTGAGCAGCTTGCGGAGGCGGTTGGTCTCCTCGCTGATCTCCTTGTGGCCGGTCTCGAAGTCGACGGAGTCGGCCGAGACGGTGTCGAAGACTTCCAGGTGGTGGCGCAGGATGGCGGAGGCCTCCTTGAGCGCCTCGTCCGGGGTGATGCGTCCGTCGGTCGAGACTTCGAGGACGAGCTTGTCGTAGTCGGTCTTGTCGCCCGAGCGGGTGGACTCGACGGAATACTTCACGAGGGTGACCGGGGAGAACAGGGAGTCGACGGGGATGGAACCGATGGCCTGCTCGGCCTTCTTGTTCTCTTCGGCGGAAGCCCAGCTGCGGCCCACGGTGACCTCGAGGTCGGCGTAGAAGCGGCGCTTGCGGTCGAGGGTGCAGATGACCTGGTCGGGGTTGACCAGGGTGACGGCGGCCCCCTTCGTCTCGAACTTGATGTCGGAAGCCTTCACGGGTCCCGTCTTGTTGACGTCGATGGAGCCCTTGAAGGGCTCGCGCTTGTTGGCCTCGGTGCGGATGCGCACCTTCTTGAGGTTGAGGACGATCTCGGTGACGTCCTCGACGACGCCTTCGATTGGCTGGAACTCGTGCTGCACCCCTTCGATCGTCACGGCGGAGATCGCGGCGCCCTCGATGGAGCTCAGGAGGATGCGGCGGAGGGAATTGCCGATGGTGTGTCCGAAGCCCGTCTCGAAGGGCTCGGCGAAATACTTCGCGTAGGTGGGGGTCGCGGAGGACTCCTCCTTCTTCAGGCTCTTGGGTCGCTGGAACTGTCCGAGGCGCTTGGTCATGTCTGTGGGTCCGGTTGGGTTGGGTTCGTGGCCGGGATCAGCGGCTGTAGAATTCGACGATGATCTGGACGTTCACGTCCGAAGGCAGTTCCTCCTTGGCGGGCTCGCGGACGATCTGTCCGTTGAGCTGCTCGGGCAGCACGACGAGCCAGGCGGGGGCCGAACGGCCCTGGCCTTCCTCGACGGCGCGCGTGGCGAGCTGCTTCGAGGAAGTGCGGTCGCGGACTTCGATCTTCTCGCCGGGGGAGGTCGCGTAGCTGGCGACGTCGACCTTGCGGCCGTCGACGCGGATGTGCCCGTGGCCGACCAGCTGGCGGGCGGCGGCGCGGGAGTTGGCGAAACCGAGGCGGAAGACGACGTTGTCGAGACGGGTCTCGAGGATGCGGAGGAAGTTGTCGCCGGCGACGCCGCCCATGCGCTTGGCGCGCTCGAAGGAGAGGCGGAACTGCTTCTCGGTCAGGCCGTACATCATGCGGAGCTTCTGCTTCTCGTTGAGGCCGACGCCGTATTCGGAGACCTTGCGGCGGGTCGTCTTGCCGTGGATGCCCGGAGGGTACGGACGACGCTCCTCACCTTTGGAGGTGGGGAAGATGTTCTGACCGAAGCGACGGTTGAGCTTCGTGGTGGGACCGGTGTAACGGGACATGATGTGTGAGGATTTGGTAGAGGCGGCGGAGGGAAGGACCCGCCCGGTTTGCCATGGCCGGACGGTGATGCGGAAAGCGGGGGGCGATCAGACGCGACGGCGCTTGGGCGGGCGGCAGACGTAGTGCGGGATCGGAGTCGGGTCGAGGATCGATGTGACGTTCAGGCCGAGCACCTGAAGGGCGCGGATGGCGCTGTCGCGGCCCATGCCCGGCCCCTTGACGCGGACGGAGACGTCCTTGAGGCCGTGGGCCATGGCGAGCTTGGCGGCCTCGGAGCAGACGACCTGGGCGGCGTAGGCGGTGGACTTACGGGAGCCGCGGAACTGGTGGCGACCGGCGCTGCCCCAGGAGATCACGTTGCCGTTGGCGTCGGTGATCGTGACCTTGGTGTTGTTGAAGGTGGCCAGGATGTGGCAGATGCCGGTGGTGATGTTCTTCGAGCCCTTGGCGCGACGGACCTTCACTTCGCCGAGTTCTTCCCCGAGGAGCTCCTTGGCGGTGATCTCCTTGCGTTCGGGGGCGGCGGCCTCGGCCGGAGCAGCCGGGGCGGCGACGGCTTCGGGGGCGGCGGCTTCGGGGGCGGCGGCCTTCGGCTTCTTGGCCTTGGGCGTCTTGGGGGCTTCTTCGCTCATCGTAAAATAGTGTTAGGAGAAAATTCGGCTTACTTGGAAGGAGCCGCGGCGACGCCGACGGTCTTGCGCTTGCCCTTGCGGGTGCGGGCGTTGGTGCGGGTGCGCTGGCCGCGGACCGGGAGGCCGCGGAAGTGGCGGAGTCCGCGGTAGCACTTGATCGCCTGGAGGCGCTTCAGGTTCTGCGCGATGTCGCGGCGGAGGTCGCCTTCGCACTTGTAACCCATGCGGACGATGTACTCGACGATCTTGTTCAGCTGCTCTTCGGAGAGGTTCTGCGCCCGCATGGCGGGGTCGAAGCCCAGGGCCTCGCAGATCTCCGTGGCGCGGCGCGGGCCGATGCCATAGATGTAGCGGAGAGAGATCTCTACTTTCTTGTTATTGGGAATGTCTACGCCGAGGATTCGAGGCATGGTGTCCGTGCTGTTTGGAAGGTGGGAAAGAGGTCGGAACTTGAAGGTTCTGGTGGGATTGGAAAGCAAAAAATGCGGTTTAAACGAGGGTCAGGATTTCAGGGCCGTTTTCGGTCACCAGGACAGTGTGCTCGAAATGGGCCGAGACCTTGCCATCGGCCGTCCGGGCGGTCCAACCGTCGGAAGCCATGACGATCTTATGGGAGCCGAGATTGACCATAGGCTCGATGGCTAAAGCCATGCCAGGCAATAACTTAGGTCCAGTTCCAGCCTTACCATAGTTCGGAATCTGGGGTTCCTCATGCATTTTACGCCCCACACCGTGCCCGACGAAGTCCCGCACGATGCCATACCCCCCGGGGGTGAGGGCTTCCTGGATAGCCGCGGAGATATCCCCTACCCTGTTGCCGACCCGGGCGGCGGCGATGCCGGCCTGGAGAGACTTCTCGGTATCGACGCAAAGCTGACGGGCCCGGGGGTCGACGGCGCCGACCAGGATGGTCCGGGCGTTGTCCCCGATGAAACCGTCGCGGCGCACGACCACGTCGAGCGAGACGAGGTCGCCGTCCCGGACGATCCGGTCGGCCGAGCCGATCCCGTGGACGATCTCGTCGTTGAGGGAGATGCAGACGTAACCGGGATAGCTGAGGCGGCCGACGACGTAGCCGTGGCAAGCGCTCTCGCAGCCGTGCCGGACCATGAGCCCGCGGGCGGCCGCGTCGAGTCCGGCGGTGGAGATGCCCGGGACGACGAGGGTCGAGAGATCGTGGAGGACGCGGGCCGCGGCGGCGCACGCCGCCCGCATGCGGCTCACGTCCTCGGCCGACTTCAGATCGATCATCCCGGAAGAAGCTTAACCGGCGAAGGCGCCAAAGTGGTTCAGCCCCCAGGCGACGAGGCCCAGGACGAACAGGAAGAGGCAGGTCTTCTCGAGCGAGCCGAGCACGGAGCCCTCGCCGTCGGAGCGCAACGAGGCGGCCGGGACGGGGACGCCGCCGATGCGCCCCTTCTTCAGGAAACCTTCGTAGTTACGCTGCAGGAGATAGGTCTCGATCTGGCGCATCGTGTCGAGCATCATGCCGACGGTGATGAGGCCGCCGGTGCCGCCGAGGAAGGTGGCGAGCCGCATCGGGAACCCGAGCTGCACGATGAAGAGGTCGGGCATCAGCGCGATGATGAGCAGGAAGACGGAGCCGGCCAGCGTCAGGCGGGTCATCACGAAATCGAGGAACTGGGCGGTGTGCTCGCCAGGACGGACGCCCAGGATGTAGCCGTTGTTCTTCTTCAGGTCGTCGGCGATCTGCACCGGACGGAACATGATGGAGATCCAGAAATAGCTGAAACCGAAGATCAGCACCGAATACAGCGTGTAGTAGAAGCCGTTGTTGCGGGAGAAGAAGTCGGCCCAGTCGCGGAGGAAAGCGAGCGTCGGGAAGTAGGTGCTCAGCGGGTTGAGCAGCATGGGCGGGAAGCTCATGATCGCGCCGGCGAAGATGACCGGCATCACGCCCGCGTAATTGACCTTGAGCGGCAGGTAGTTGGTCT
>SYID01000168.1 GCA_005798925.1 Verrucomicrobiota bacterium | reverse complement strand
CTCCGACGCGCACGTCCGCGGCCTGCACTACAAGCCACGCACCGACCTCGAGCAGCTCGCCAAGCACGCCGACGGCCTGATCGGCTTCTCCGGCTGCCTCCAGGGCGTCATCCCCCAGGCCCTCCTCCGCGGCGATTACGAAGCCGCCCGCAAGGCCTGCGGTAAGTTCGTCGAGATCTTCGGCCGCGAGAACTTCGTCATCGAGCTCATGGACCACGGCCTCGAGGAGCAGAAGCGCATCATCGCCGACCTCCTCAAGCTCGCCGGGGAGTTCCAGCTCCGCGTCGTCGCCACCAACGACGTCCACTACGTCGACGCCGGCGATTCCGTCGCGCACGACGCGATGCTCTGCATCCAGACCGGCGCCCGCCTGGCCGACGAGCGCCGCATGCGCTACTCCGCCACGGAGTTCTACCTCAAGAGCGAGGCAGAGATGCTCCGGGTCTTCAGCGAGGTCCCCGAGTCCATCAAGAACACCGTCGCCATCGCCGAGATGTGCGACGTCAAGCTGCCGGTCGGCCAGAACAACTACCCCGTCTACCTCTTCAGCGAAGGCGTGAAGCCGAAGGCCTCCGCCAAGATCGACGCCATCCTCGACGGGTATGAGAAGCTCAAGAACGGCCTGCTCGTCGCCGCCGGCAAGCCGGGCGACTTCGTCATCGAGGCCGAGAAACGCCAGGGCATGCGCGCCAACGGCTCCTACCTGCTGGAACAGGTCAAGGCCGGCCTCAAGGAACGTTATGGCGTCGATTACGACGACCCCAAGGCGTGGCAGGACGAGAAGATCCCCGGCCCGGGCCAGACCAGCCCCGCCGAGCTCTGCCGCCGCGTCGACTACGAGATGGGCGTCATTGCCGGCACGGGCTTCGTCGACTATTTCCTCATCGTCTGGGACTTCATCGACTGGGCGCGCCGGCACGGCATTCCCGTCGGACCGGGCCGAGGCTCGGGCGCCGGCTCGATCGTGGCGTACTGCCTCAAGATCACCGACATCGACCCGATCCGCTTCGGGCTGCTCTTCGAACGCTTCCTGAATCCCGAGCGAGTCTCCGCGCCCGACTTCGACATCGACTTCTGCATGCGGCGTCGCGACGAGGTCGTCGGCTACGTCCGCAAGAAGTACGGCGAGGACCGCGTCGCCAACATCATCACCTTCGGCACCTTCGGCGCGAAGATGGTCGTCCGCGACCTGGCCCGCATCCGCGACCTCCCGTTCGTCGAGACCAACCGCCTCGCCAAGCTCGTCCCCGACGACATCAACATCTCGCTTGAGGACGCCCTGAAGAAATCCAACGAGCTCCGCGAGGAGGTCAGCGTCAACCCGCAGGCCGCCAGCATCATCGAGACCGGCCGCGTCATCGAGGGCATGGTCCGCAACTCCGGCAAGCACGCGTGCGGCATGATCATCGCCGACCGGCCGCTCACCGACATCATCCCGGTGACGATGCAGGAAGGCGACCTAACGACCCAGTACGCCAAGGATCCCGTCGAGAAGCTCGGGCTGCTCAAGATGGATTTCCTGGGCCTGAAAACTCTCACGATCATCGACGACGCCCAGAAGCTCGTGCGCAAGCATCGCAAGCAGCCCGACTTCGACATCGAGAAGGTCGGCTTCGAGGACCCGAAGACCTTCGCCCTGCTCAACGAGGCGAAGACCATCGGCGTGTTCCAGCTCGAATCCGGCGGCATGCAGTCGCTCTGCCGAAAGTTCCACATCACGCAGATCGACGAGATCGTGGCCCTCATCGCGCTCTACCGTCCGGGCCCGATGCAGTTCATCGGCGACTATATCCGGGGCAAGGACGACCCCAGCTTCGTCAAATACGCCCACCCGCTGCTGGAGAAGGTGGCCAAGGAGACCTATGGCATCCTGGTCTACCAGGAACAGGTGATGGAAGCCGCCCGCGTAGTCGCCGGCTACACCCTCGGCGGCGCCGACATGCTCCGCCGCGCGATGGGCAAGAAACTCCGCGAGGAGATGGAGCAGCAGCGCTCGATCTTCGTCGAGGGCGCCAAGGCGACCAACGACATCGACAAGAAGAAGGCCGAGGAGATCTTCGCCACCCTGGAGAAGTTCGCCGAGTACGGTTTCAACAAGTCTCACTCCGCCGCGTACGCGATCCTCTCGTATCGCACCGCCTACCTGAAGGCCAACGACCCGGTCGAGTTCATGGCCGCCGTGCTCACGTCCGAACAGGGCAACGCCGACAAGCTCGCCGAATTCATGGCGGAGGTCGAGGCCCTCGGCATGAAGGCCCTCGGGCCGGACGTGAACCAGTCGGACACCGACTTCACGCCGGTCGTGAAGGACAACGCCATCCGCTTCGGCCTGGGCGCCATCAAGGGCGTCGGCGAGCAGGCCGCCCGCAACATCGTCGCCGAACGCGAGAAGAACGGCCCTTACAAGGACTTCGGGGACTTCGTGGGTCGTCTCGGCGAGTTCGACCTCAACGCCCGCACCCTCGACTGCCTCGTGCGCGCGGGCGCCTTCGATTTCACCGGCGAGGACCGCCGTCACCTCGTCGACTCGATCGAATCCGTCCGTCGCCACTTCGCCGGCGAGCGCAAGGAACGCGCCAGCGGCCAGGGCTCGCTCTTCGACCTCCTCGGCGCCGAGGACGCCGGCGCGGCCCGCCCGACGGACCTCATCCTCCGCAGGTCGGAGAAGATGCCCCGGCTCGAGATGCTCAACGGAGAGAAGTCGCTCCTCGGCTTCTACCTCAGCGGCCACCCGCTCGCCGACTACCATGGCCTCGACGAGGCCGTCGCCACGCTGAGCGTGACGCCTGACCGCATCGATCTCGACAAGCAGCAGCGGCACACGGTCCGGGTCTGCGGCATCGTCGGCGGGCTCGAGAAGAAGATATCCAAGAAGGACAACCGCCCGTGGGCCCTGTTCACGGTGGCTTCCCGTTCGGTGACCATCCCGGTGATGATGTTCTCCGACGCCTATGACGCCGCGGCGCAGCTCAAGGACGGCGAGCTCCCCCTGCTCATGGACGGCTCGCACGTCATCGTCGACGCCCGCCTCAACTGGCGCGAGGAACGCGGCGAGTGGTCGCTCAGCGCCCACGCCGTCAGCCCGCTCCGCCGCGCGCCGACCCTCATCAAGAAGATCCTCTTCGCGCTCAAGCCCGGCTCCGACGCCAACGACTTCCTCGACAGGATCATGGCGCACACGCGCAAGGTCGACGGGCCGACGATCGTGCAGGTCGGCTTCGTCCAGCCGGACGGACGTGTTCTCGTGGCCGAAGCCGCGCGTGGCATGACGACCCGCTTCGACACCGAGAGCTACGGCGTCTTCGGCCGCCACCCGGCCTGCGCCGGCGTGCAGATCGAGCCCGTGCCGCCGACCCAACCCCCGCAGCGCAAATTCGGCCCGCGGGCTTAACCGAGGTCGGCGAGGATTTCACGGACAAGCACCTCCGCGAAGTGTCCTTGAGAGAAGGGCTTGGCTTTCTCGGAGAGTAGGAAGGCGCGGATACGCTCTTGGTAAACGCGGTATTCGTCGTCGCCGATCGCGCGGAGTCGGGCGTCGAGCGCTTCGGGGGTCGCGTAGTCACGTCCGTCGATAAAGCAATCCGACGGCACGAGGTCGGCGATCTCCTTCGGGCCCACGTAGACCGGCACGCACCCGGCCCGAAAACAATCAAAGAGCTTCTCGGTCACGTAGCCCTCGAGGTCGCGGCAATTCTCGTGGGCGAGGCAGAAACGGGCGCGCGTGAGCAGTTCGATCTTGTCGTCGACCGGGCCGCGCCAGGTGGCGTAGGGCGACTTGGCGGGCAGGAAGCGCGCGAGGACCTTGCGCAGCTGGTTGCGGACGCGACCCCAGCGACCGGGCAGCGCGGCGGGGCGGTCCCAACCCCGTCCGTAGAGATGGAAGTCGGCGGGCGCATGGCGCTCGTACCAGTCGAGGATCCGGACGCGGGCCTGGTATTGGTCGCGCGGGTCGACGACCGTGAGCGCCTTGTTCGAGGCCACGAGCACGCAGAAAAGCGGGCGCTTCTCCGGCCCATTCAAGCCCTCGGTACTGAAGCGGTTAGGATAGAGAAGCGGGACCGTGCGCGGGTCGTCGCGGAGGGCGCCGTCCCACGCGAACCACTTCGCATACCGGGCGAGCGCGACCCGGTCACGGTTGAGCGGGCGGAT
>SYID01000167.1 GCA_005798925.1 Verrucomicrobiota bacterium | reverse complement strand
GGCGTGAAGCCCGTGTGCTTCTTGAAGTCCTTGCTGAAGAAGTAACGGTCGGAATAGCCCACCTGCTCCGCGATCTCCTTGATGTCGTCGGGCGTGTCCGCGAGCCGGCGCTTCGCCTGGCTGATGCGTTCGCGGCGAAGCCAGTCGATCGGGCTCGTGCCGAAGGAGGATTTGAACACCCGGGAGAAATGGGTCGGGCTCAGCCCCGCCAGGCGGGCGAGCGAAGGCACCGTATGCTTCTCGAAATAGAAGAGCTTCATCTGCTCGACGCAACGGGCGAGGGCCGGCGGGACCTTCGGCGCGAGTTCGCCGAGCCGTTGGCGGGCGCAGTAGGCCTGGGCGACGAGCGCCGCGACCTGGGCGTGGATCAAGGCGGGGGCTTCCGGCGAATCCGCCGGGATGAGCCGGAAGAGTTCCTTGAAGACCGGCGAGGCCGCACGCAGGTCCATGCCGCCGAAGACGGGCGCTTCCCGCACGCCGAGGAGGTCGGACAACTGCGCGAGACGCGGGCCCTCGGCGCGGATCCAGTAGACCTCCCACGGATCGTCGGCCACCGCGCCATGCTCATGGGGGTGATGGCAATTGATCCAGACCAGGTCGCCGCGGCGGACCTGATGGGTGCGGCCGGCGATCCGGGTCCAGCCCTTGCCGCGGAGGCAGAGGATGAGCTCATGTCCCGGGAAGTGGTCGCGCTTGATGTGGTGCTCCGTGCCAGCGAGCAGGTGCCCTGCGCGGGGAACCGTGTAGAAGACCTCCTGATGCGAAGGATTGGGGGTCGCGTAGAGCGAGATCGGGAAACGGTTGGCGACGGGAGGCTGGGCCATGGTAGGATAATACAACCCGCCGGTCGGGGCATGCCATTTAAAACTGCCGGGTTCGGCGTAGAATAACCCCCAGATGCAACCATCCGCCCCGCTGCTCTGCGCCCTGCTCGCGCTCGCCCTGCCCGCCGGCGCGGCGGAGCCCTTGCGCTTCGGCCGGGACGTCCTCCCCATCCTCTCGGACAACTGCTTCGGCTGCCACGGCCAGGACGAATCGCACCGCAAGGCCAAGCTCCGGCTCGACGTGCGCGTGGCCGCCTTGGCGAAGGAGGCGTTCGTCCCCGGCAAACCCGAGGTCAGCGCGCTCATCGAACGCATCATCACCACGGACGAGGACGAGCTCATGCCGCCGCCGGACTCGCACAAACCGCGGTTGACCGCGGCGCAGGTCGACATCCTCCGCCGCTGGATCGCCGAAGGCGCCGCGTGGGGACGCCACTGGGCCTTCGAAGCGCCCGAGCAGGCGCCCGTGACCGGTCACCCCGTCGACGACTTCGTCGGTCGGAAGCTCGCCGCCGAAGGACTCAAACCGGCGCCCGAAGCCCCGCGTCACACCCTGCTCCGTCGGCTCTCGTTCGACCTCACCGGCCTGCCGCCGACCGAAGCGGAAACCAAGGCCTTCCTCGCGGACAAGTCCCCCGACGCGTATGAGCGGGCGGTCGACCGCCTCCTGGCCTCGCCGCACTACGGCGAACGCATGGCCATGTGGTGGCTGGATGCCGCGCGTTACGCCGACACCGACGGCTTCCAGTCGGACGCCACCCGCAACAACTGGCCGTGGCGCGACTGGGTCGTGGACGCCTTCAACCGCAACGTCCCCTACGACCGCTTCACCCTCGAGCAGTTCGCCGGCGACCTCCTCCCGAACGCCACCGCCGAGCAGAAGCTCGCCACCTGCTTCCACCGCAACCACATGACCAACGGCGAGGGCGGCCGCGACCCGGAAGAATCCCGCGTCGACTACGTCCTCGACCGCGTGAACACCATGGGCACCACCTGGCTCGGACTCACCTTGGGCTGCGCGCAGTGCCACACGCACAAGTTCGATCCGGTCACGATCCACGACTACTACTCGCTCACCGCGTTCTTCAACAGCATCGACGAGGACGGCAAGGCGGGCGGCGGCGCCAAGCCTTACCTGCCCTTCCAGTCGCCGTTCTCGGCCCGGGCCTTAGGCGAAGCCCAGGCGCTCATCGACGCCGCCAAGCCGGCCGAAGAGGCGGCCAGGCAGGCCGCCGAGGCGCCGTTCGCCGCCTGGCTCGCGGAGGCCCGCAGGAAACTTCCGGACACGCACGCCAGCTGGACGCCCCTGCGGGCCGACGCGCTGGAGACCGCCGAAGGCACCGTGCTCAGGCAGGAAGCCGACCTCGCGGTGCAGGCTTCGGGCCCGCATCCCAACCAGGACGAATACCGCTTCATGACCAGCCCGCGCGGGCGGCGCATCACCGGCCTGCGTCTCGAGGTCCTGCCGCATCCGTCGCACACCGGCGGAGGCCTGTCGCGCGGCAAGGACGGCGAATTCCTGCTCACCGACCTCAAGGCGCAGGTGAGGACGAAGGGCAACTCGCTGATCCGCGACCTCGCGCTGGACTCGGCCGTCGCGGACTTCACCGCGGACAAGAAGAAGAACGGCAACTACGGTGACGTGAAGGATACCCTCGACGACGACCCGCGCAACGGCTGGACCACGATCGGCGCGCCGAAGACCCAGGCGCATCAGGCCGTGTACCGCCTCGCCGAGCCCCTCACGCTCGGACCGGACGAAGAACTCATCATCGAACTCCGCCAGCGCTCCACCCTCGGGGACCGGAACCTCGGACGCTTCCGCCTCGCCGTGACCGACGAAGCCGGTCCGGCCGTCGCCATGATCGGCGCCACGCCCTTCGAGCGACTCGCCACGGCCAAGGCCGAGCCTGACGCCAAACTGCGCGCGCTCCTCTTCGACCAGTTCCTAGCGGATCATCGTCCTTACCGGGAAGCCCGGGCCGCGCTGGACCGGGCCATGCGCGACCATGCCGACATCAAGGCGCGCGCCGGCAAGGTGAACGTCATGGTCCTCGCCGAACGCAAGCAGCCGCGCGACACCTTCGTGCTCGTGCGTGGCGTCTGGGACAAGCATGGCGACAAGGTCACGCCCGACGTCCCCAAGGCCCTGACGCCTTGGCCCGCCGACGCCCCGCGCGACCGCCTCGGCCTGGCGCGCTGGCTGACTTCGCCCGAGAACCCCTTGGCCGGCCGGGTCGCCGTGAACCACCTCTGGCAGATGCTCTTCGGTCAGGGCATCGTCCGGACCGCCGAGGATTTCGGGCTCCAAGGCGAGCGTCCGAGCCATCCCGAACTGCTCGACTGGCTGGCCGTGGACCTCATCAAGCACGGCTGGGACCTCAAGCGCACCTTGAAGCTCATCGTCATGAGCCGCACCTATCGGCAGGACTCCGCCGTCAGCCCGGCCTTGCTGGCCAAGGATCCCGAGAACCGCCTGCTCGCGCGTGGCGCGCGTTTCCGCCTGCCCAGCTGGATGATCCGCGACGCCGCATTGCGCAGCGCCGGCTTGTTCAACCCCGTCCTCGGCGGACCGCCCGTGCGGCCGTACCAGCCGGAAGGCGTCTGGGAGGAGCTTTTCATGGGGCGCTTCAAATATGAGGCCAGCGAAGGCCCGGCCCAGTATCGTCGGACCCTGTACGCGTTCTGGCGCCGCTCCATCGCCCCCACCTTCCTGTTCGACTCCGCCCAGCGGCGTTCCTGCGAGGTGCGGACCGGCCGTACCAACACCCCGCTGCAGGCGCTCACCCTCCAGAACGACACGACCTACCTGGAAGCCTCGCAGGCCATCGCCGCCGACCTCCTGCGCGAAGACAAAGACGCCGCCCGGATCCAGTCCCTGTTCCGTCGCGTGCTCTCGCGCGAAGCCGGCGACCAGGAAGCCGCCCTGCTTGGCCGCACGCTGAAGAAGGCCAGGGAACATTATCGCGCCCAGCCGGCCGCCGCCGCGCAGTTCCTACGCGTCGGTCAGCGCACCCACGCCACCGACGGGGACCGGTCCGAACTCGCCGCCTGGACCGTGGTCGCGAGCGTCGTGCTGAACCTCGATGAGGCGATCACGCGGGAGTGAACACCAAGAGACAGATGAAGAACCGATGAACGATGGACGATGGACGATGTAAGCCAGAAGCAGACCAACATACCGACTACCACACTCCCCACCCCTCACCCATCCACCATCTTACATCCTTCATCACTCATCGACCGTTCCCCCGTCATCTATCCCCTGTCATCATCAGTCCTCCATCTTCCATCCTTCATCTTCACGTGACCTCCCTCTCCCGTCGTTCCTTTCTCGCTACTAGCTTAGCCGCTATGGCTGCTCCGCGCGTGCTCGCCCAAGCCGGGGCGACGCCGCCGCACCACGGCGCGATCGTCGGGCACGGCGAGCTCCGCTACCGCGTCGACAAGCTCTGGTGCCAGGCCGACAAGGCCAAGCACCCCGTCAAGGACTGCCATGAGATGGTCCAGGCCGGCGACGGACGCCTCTATCTCATCACCAACCACAGGCAGAACAACGTCCTCGTCTTCGACACCGACGGCAAGGTCGTCGACGCATGGAGCGTGGGCATGGGCGCCGGCCACGGACTCAGCCTCGAGCGTGGCGCGGACGGCAAGGAGCACCTGTGGCTCGTGGATAACGGCGGGCGGGTCGTGAAGACCACGCTCAAGGGCGAGATCGTCCTCGAACTCCCGCACGCGCAGAAGTGCGGCGCCTATTCCGACAAGGAACCTTATGCCCCGACCGAAGCCGTGGCGGCGCCTAATGGCGACGTCTATGTCGCGGACGGCTACGGCTCGCAGTTCATCCTGCGTTTCGACCGGCACGGCAAATACCTGAGCAAGTTCGGCGGCAAGAGCACCCAGCCGACCAACCCCGGCAAGTTCATGCAGGCCCACGGCGTCGCCATCGACACCCGCGGCGGCGAGCCCCTGCTCGTCTGCACCGAGCGCGTGCGGAATGAGTTCAACTGGTTCACCCTGGAAGGAAAGCACGTGCGGGGCGTCTACCTCCACGGCGCCTACGTGAGCCGACCCGTCATCGCGGGCAAGCACCTGTATTCCGGCGTCTGTTTCGGCGCCAAGCCCGACGATACCCGCATGTGGCAGGGGCGCGGCTTCGTCACGATCCTCGACGAAGCCGGCAAGGTCGTCTCGAACCCCGGAGGCCAGGAGCCGAAGTACGTCGACGGACGGCTCCAGCTCATGCTCCAGGATCAACCCGTCTTCAATAACTGCCACGACGTATGCGTCGACTCGCGTGGCGACCTTTACGTCTGCCAATGGGCCAGCGGCAGCGTCTATCCCTACAAACTCCACCGACTCGCATGAGCCCTGATCCTCTCGACCCCTCTCGCCGGTATTTCCTCGGCCAATGCACCGGGCTGTCGCTCGGCGCCATGGCGCTCTCGACGCTCGTCGGCCGCGCCCTCGCCGCGGACGGAGCGGGCAAGCCCGGCCTGCCCCACCTCCCGCACTTCGCCGCCAAGGCCAAGCGCGTCATCTTCCTCACCCAGTCCGGCGGCCCTTCGCAGATCGAACTCTTCGACGAAAAGCCCGGCCTGAAGGATCTGGCCGGCACCGAGCTGCCGGAGTCCGTGCGGCGCGGCCAGCGACTGACCACCATGACCTCGGGCCAGAAGCAGCTCATCAAGCCCGCGGCCACGAAGTTCGAGCGTTGCGGCCAGAGCGGCCAGAACCTCGGCGAGTGGCTCCCGCACCTCAGGACCGTGGCGGACGACCTGTGCGTCATCCGGTCGATGCACACCGACCAGATCAACCACGCCCCGGCCATGACGCAGTTCCTGACCGGAAACCAGATCCCCGGCCGGCCGAGCCTCGGCGCCTGGGCGAGTTATGGCCTCGGCAGCGAGAACCGAAATCTCCCCGACTACCTCGTGCTGCTCTCCAAGATGCAGCGGCCGAGCGACCAGCCCTTGTATGATCATTATTGGGGCAGCGGCTTCCTGCCGTCGCGCTACCAAGGCGTCAAACTGCGCAGCGCCAAGGATCCCGTCCTCTACCTCCGCGACCCCGACGGCCTCCCGCGCGAACTCCGCCGCGAAATGCTGGATACCATCGGCGCCCTCAATCAGCAGGCCCTGGCGCGCTCCGGCGACCCCGAGATCTCCACGCGTATCCGCCAGTACGAGATGGCCTACCGCATGCAGGCCAGCGTGCCGGAGCTCACCGACCTCAGCGACGAGAAGGACGAAGTCTTCGAGCTCTATGGTCCGGACTCACGTCGTCCCGGCAGCTACGCCGCCAACTGCATCCTCGCGCGTCGCCTGATCGAACGCGGCGTCCGCTTCGTGCAGCTCTTCCATCCCGACTGGGATCACCATAGCCGCCTCACTTCCTGGTGCACCGCGCGTTGCCGTGACACGGACCAGCCCAGCGCGGCGTTGGTCAAGGACCTCAAGCGACGCGGATTGCTCGAGGACACGCTCGTCGTCTGGGGCGGCGAATTCGGCCGCGGCGTCGCCGGCCAGGGCAAATGGGACAGCCCGGAAGCCGGACGCGACCACCACCCGCGTTGCTTCACCATGTGGATGGCCGGCGGCGGCGTGAAGGCCGGCACCAGTTACGGCGAGACCGACGACTTCAGCTACAACGTGGCCAAAGATCCCGTGCATGTGCATGACCTGCACGCCACCATCCTGCACCTCCTCGGCATCCATCACGAACGTTTCACCTACCGGCACCAGGGGTTGGATTTCCGACTGACCGGGGTCGAGCCAGCGAAGGTGGTGAAGGGGATTGTAGCGTAGCGCGGCGCGAAGTGCCGCGAGGGGACATGCTGGCAAGTTGACACGTGGGCAAGGGGAAGAGACAGGGCTCAAAGGGGGCAGCAGAGGGAGACCGGATAGTTGGCTGGGGGCATCAAAGGTAGGGGCGTGCGGCCCGCGCGCCCACGGATGACCGGGCCGGTCATCCCTACCCATGCCCCCAGTATTCATCCCGGTCTCCGGTTTCCCCTTGAGCCATCAACGTCGCCATACTCCATACTCGATACTCCATACTCTTGGAAATCAGCCTCATTTCCCGCCGTTTGAACAACCGCCGTTGACGGGTGTCAGATTGCCTACGAAATAAGACACTCCCATGAGACACCCCCTCTCTGCCCTGCTGGCTTTCCTGCTGGCGGCCTTCTCCCCGCTTTGCGCCCAGGACGGCTTCAGGCCGTTGTTCGACGGCAAGACCCTCGCCGGCTGGGACGGTAATCCGGAGCTGTGGTCCGTCGAGGACGGCGCGATCACCGGCAAGACCAAGGGACCTGACCACCTCGCCTATAACCAGTTCCTGATCTGGAACGGCGTCGTGAAGAACTTCGAGCTACGCGCCAAGGTGAAGTGTTCCGCCAGCAATTCCGGCATCCAGTATCGCAGCAAGGCGCTGCCGGAAGTCGGCAAGTGGGTCGTCGGCGGCTACCAGTGCGACATCCACGCCAACCCGCCTTACAACGGCATGGTCTATGACGAGCGCGGCCGCGGTATCCTCGTGCAGAACGGCCAGAGCGTCATCATCGACGACAAGGCCGCCAAGTGGCTCGCCGCCGAACACGATCCCGTGAAGGTCGACTTCACCGAGTGGCATGAGTATGTCATCATCGCCCAAGGCAACCGCCTGATCCACAAGGTCGACGGGAAGGTCACCATCGAACTCGTCGACCACGACGCCAAGGACCGCGAACTCGAAGGCCTGCTCGCCTTCCAGGTACACAAAGGCCCGGCCATGGTCGTCCAGATCAAGGACGTGATGCTCAAGGAACTCCCCGAAGTCCCGCTCGTCACCTTGGACAAGAGCCCCATCCCCAGCGACGCCCAGCGCGTCGTCGCCCCGGGCCCGGGCAAGAAGGCCCCGGCCAAGAATGCGCCGAAGGCCGCGCCCGCCCCGGGCAAGGCGAAGGCCAAGGGTCCGGCCAAGAAGGCTCCCGCCGCGGACACCGGCAAGCAGATCGGCGAAAACAAGGCCACGCCGGTCAGCCGCATCAAGGCCCCGGCCGGCTTCCAGGTCGAACTCCTCTATTCCGTACCCGGAGCCGAGAAAGGCTCCTGGGTCGCCCTGTGCGTCGATGACAAAGGACGGATCTACGCCAGCGACCAGTACGGCGAACTCTACCGCTTCCCCGCTCCCGCCGCCGGCCAGACGCTCAAGGCCGCCGACATCAGGAAGATGCCCGTGAACATCCGCGCCATCAACGGCATGACCTGGGCGTTCGGCGCCCTCTACGCCGGCGTCAACGATTACGAGAAGAAGATCCCCAGCGGCTTCTACCGCCTGAGCGACAGCGACGGCGCCGACCAGCTCGACAAGGTCGAACTCCTGCGCGCGATCGAATCCGGCGGCGACCACGGCGTGCACAAGGTCGTCGTGACCCCTGACCAGCAGGGCTTCTACCTCATCTGCGGCAACAACGCCGTGAAGACCGAGACCCCGGCCACCTCGCCCGTCGCGCCGCTCTGGGGCGACGACCATCTCCTCCCGCGCATGCCGGACGGTCGCGGCCACAACCGCCACGTGCTCGCGCCCGGCGGCATCGTCTACCGCATCAGCAAGGACGGGAAGACCTTCGAGACCTTCGCCAGCGGCTTCCGCAACATCTACGGCGGCGCCCTCAACCGCGCCGGCGACCTGTTCACGTACGACGCCGACATGGAGTACGACTTCAACACCCCTTGGTATCGCCCCACGCGCGTGAACCACGTCGTCAGCGGCGGCGAATACGGCTGGCGCAACGGCGCGGGCAAGTATCCGGAATTCTACCCGGACAACCTCCCCGCCAACGTGAACATCGGACCCGGCTCGCCGACCGGCATCGCCTTCGGTTACGGCGCCAAGTTTCCGGCCAAGTACCAGGAAGCCCTCTACATCATGGACTGGAGCTGGGGCAAGATCTACGCCGTCCAGCTCAAGCCGCAGGGCGCGAGCTATGTCGGCGTGAAGGAAGACTTCATCCAGGGCGCGCCCCTGCCCGTGACCGACCTCGCCATCCACCCGCAGGACGGCGCCATGTACTTCGCGATCGGCGGTCGCAAGGTCCAGTCCGGCCTCTACCGCGTCACCTACGTCGGCAAGGAATCGACGGACACGATCAAACTGCAGCCGGAAGCCCCTTCCGCCGAAGTCCTCGCCCGCAAGGCCCTCGAGCAGTACCATGGCAAGCAAGACCCCAAGGCCGCGGACGTCGCCTGGCCGCACCTTTCGTCGTCCGACCGCTGGCTGCGCTTCGCCGCGCGCGTGGTCCTCGAGCATCAGCCGCACGCCGGCTGGAGCGAACGCGCCTTCGCCGAGAAGAACGCCACCGCCCGCCTCGAGGCCCTGCTCGCGCTGGCCCGTCAGGCCGCCCCCTGCCCTTACCACACCGCCAAAGCCTCGAAGCCTGATCCGCGCACCGGCATCGCGCCGACGACCGCCGAGCCTACCCCCGAACAGGCCGCCTTGCGCGACCGCATGCTCGCGGCCCTGCGCGCCGACGATTTCGCGAAGCTCACCCAGGAGCAGAAGCTGCTGAACCTGCGCGTCGCGCAGATCGTCCTGCATCGCTACGGCAAGCCGGACGACGCCGGCATCGCGGCCGTGACCCGCTATTATGACGCCGCCTATCCCGCGGCGAACTTCGAGCTGAACTGGCTCCTCACCGAGACGCTGAGCTTCCTGCAGTCCCCGACCTTGGCCGCCAAGGCCATGGCCGTGGTCGCCGACGCCGGCAGCCAGGAGCCCGAGATGGAGATCATGCGCAGCCTGCGCATGCTGAAGGCCGGCTGGACCCCGGAACTCCGCGAGAAGCAGCTCAACTGGTTCGTCAAGGCCGCCAGCTATCGCGGCGGCTCGAGCTTCGGCAAGTTCATCGAATTCATCCGCAACGACTCCCTCGCCACGTTCTCAACTGAAGAGCTGGCCCGCCATGAGAAGCTCGTCGCCCTGGCCAAGAACCCGCCCATCAAGTCCGCCTATGAGAACGTCGGCGCGATCTTCGCCGGACGTACGCCCAAGAACTGGACCCTCGAGGAACTGAGCGCCGCCGCGCGCGCCGGCATGAAGGGACGTGACTTCGAGAACGGCCGCAAGATGTTCGGCGCCGCCGCCTGCTTCGCCTGCCACCGCTACGGCAACGCCGGCGGCATGAACGGCCCGGACCTCACCGGCGCCGGCGGCCGCTACAGCCCGCATGACCTCCTCGACCAGATCATCAACCCGAGCAAGGAGATCAACGAGCAGTTCGCGCCCGTCGTCGTGACCAAGCAGGACGGCACCACCGTCACCGGCGTCATCGTGAACCTCAACGGCGACACCGTGCAGATCAACACCGACCTCTCCGACCCCGACCAGCG
>SYID01000018.1 GCA_005798925.1 Verrucomicrobiota bacterium | reverse complement strand
GTCAGGGACGTCGAAATCGACGACGTGCGTGATCCCGTCGACGTCGCTGCCGCGCGAGGCGATGTCGGTCGCGACGAGGACGCGGATCTCGCCGTTCTTGAAGGCCTGCAGCGCGCGCTGACGCTGGCTCTGCGAGCGGTTGGCGTGGATGGCGGCGCAACTGATGTCGGCACCTTGGAGCTTGCGGCAGATGCGGTCGGCGCCGTGCTTGGTGCGCGCGAAGACGAGGACCATCTTCAGGGCCTCGTCCTTGAGGAGGTGATGCAGCATGACCTGCTTGAGGGCGCCTGGACATTCGTAAAGGAGCTGGGTGACCGTCTCGGCGGGGTTCGAGCGGCGGCCGACCTCGATGAGCTGAGGGTCGCGCTGATACTGCTTGGTGAGGGTCTCGATCTCGCGGGAAAGCGTGGCGGAGAACATCAGGGTCTGGCGCTCCTTCGGGAGGGCGCGGACGATGGTGTTGATCGCGGGCAGGAAGCCCATGTCCAGCATGCGGTCGGCTTCGTCGAGGACGAGGTATTCGACGGCGGAGAAGTCGCCATGGCCCTGGCCGCCGAGGTCGAGGAGCCGGCCCGGGGTGGCGATGAGGAAGTCACAGCCGCGGCGGAGGGCGGCGATCTGGGGGCGCTCGGAGACGCCGCCGTAACAGGTGGCGACGGTGGCGCCGGAGTAGCGGGAATAGGCGGCGACGTTCTCGGCGATCTGGACGACGAGCTCGCGGGTCGGGGCCAGGATCAGGCAACGGACGCGGCCTTGGTGGGCGCCGGACTTGGTGCGGACCAGCCGGGTCAGCAGAGGAAGGGTGAAAGCGGCGGTCTTTCCGGTGCAGGTCTGGGCGACGCCGATGACATCCTTTCCGTCGATGATGACCGGGATCGAGGCCTTCTGGATCGGCGTCGGCTCGGTGTAGCCCTGGTCGGCCACGGCTTTGAGGATGGAGGCATCGAGGCCTAAGGATTCAAACGACATCAAGGCAAAGTGAGTAGAGGAAATGGAAAGGGCGAGAACATTAGGGAATGACTCCGAGACAGGGCCGGGGCTAGGGCTTGGGCCAGTTTACCCATGAAAGACAGACTGCGGCACCGTTTCATCTGCCGAACCTCCGACATCTGGTATCCGCTCTAGCCCTGACTCTAGCCCTAGCCCTAGCTCTAGCCCTGAGCAGGCCTTGGCCTGCTCAGAACGATTGCACTTCCCCCGCCCTTCCCTAGATAACTCGGCAACCCCCGACGATGACGACCAAGCAACCCGACGGCTGGAGCTCCAAACTGGGCGTGATCATGGCCGTCGCCGGCAGCGCCGTCGGCTTGGGCAACTTCCTCCGCTTCCCCGGCCTCGTGGCCGACAAGGAGACCGGCGGTGGCGCCTTCCTCATCGCCTACTTCATCTCCCTCCTGATCGTCGGCCTGCCGATCTGCTGGGTCGAGTGGACGCTCGGACGTTTCGGCGGCACGCAGGGCTACAATTCCTCGCCGGGAATCTTCCACGCGATCATCCGCAAGCCCTGGGGCAAATACGTCGGCCTCCTCGGCTTCATCATCCCCGTCGGCGTGTATTTCTATTACGTCGTCATCGAGTCCTGGTGCCTCGGCTACGCCTGGAACAGCTTCACCGGCGGACTCGACCTCGGCAAGGATCCCAAGAGCTACGCCGAAGCCTTCTCGGCCTTCACGGGGCTCGGCGCCGACGGCGCCGTCCTCGGCCTCGGCAAGCCGTTCCTGTTCTTCGTCGGCGTGTTCGTCCTGAACTTCGTCATCATCTACCGCGGCCTCTCCAAGGGCATCGAGTTCATCTGCAACTGGGGCATGCCGCTCCTGATCGCCATCGCGCTCATCCTGCTCGTCCGCGTGCTCACCCTCGGCACCCCCGATCCG
This sequence comes from Verrucomicrobiota bacterium, assembly GCA_005798925.1. Lineage (GTDB taxonomy): Bacteria > Verrucomicrobiota > Verrucomicrobiia > Opitutales > UBA953 > UBA953. Next base: position 1,737 of record SYID01000018.1, on the reverse strand, counting down.
ACCAAACCCGAGCTCAGCGTGTGGAACGGCCTGGGCTACATGTGGAATCCGCATGACATCGCCAAGGGCCTGTCGAACCCGGCCGTCTGGCTCAAGGCCGCCTCCCAGATCTTCTTCACCCTCTCGGTCGGCTTCGGCGTCATCATCACCTACGCCAGCTACCTCAGGAAGAAAGATGACGTGGTCCTGAGCGGCCTGACGGCCACCGCGGCCAACGAGTTCTGCGAAGTCGGCCTGGGCGGCCTGATCACGGTGCCCGCGGCCTTCGCCTTCCTCGGCGCCTCGGCCGTCGCCGGCGGCACCTTCGCCCTGGGCTTCAACGTCCTGCCGCAGGTCTTCGCCGGCATGCCGTACGGACATCTCTTCGGCGGCCTGTTCTTCACGCTCCTCTTCATCGCCGCCATCACCTCCTCGCTCTCGATGCTGCAGCCGGGCATCGCCTTCCTCGAGGAAGGCCTGGGGCTCGACCGCCGCGGCTCGGTCGCATTGCTCGGCCTGATCACCGCGGTCGGCTGCACGCTCGTCGTCTACTTCAGCGAAAGCCTGAAGGCGCTCTCGACGGTCGACTTCTGGATCGGGGACATCGGCATCTTCCTCCAAGGCACGCTGCTGATCTATATCTTCAATTTCGCCTTCGGCACCGAACGTGGCTGGACCGAAGCCCATCAGGGGGCGGACCTGCGTATCCCGCGGATCTTCAAGTTCGTCATCCGGTGGCTCTCACCGGCCTTCCTCACCGCGATCTTCCTGATGTTCGTGCTCAAGAACGTCGCCGGCTGGAACCTCTCGTTCAGCGCCCCGGTCTTCGCCCCGACCGACCCGATCCTCGACCTCGTCGGCGGTCCGGGCCACCCCGCCAGCGGGGTCGCCCGCCTGACGGCCTTCTTCCTGCTCCTCTTCGCGGCCTTCTCGGCGCTGATGATCCAACGCGCGGGCAAACGCTGGGACGCCCGCTGAACCTCCGACCTTACGACCATGACCACCGCCGGACTCCTCTTCATGCTCATTTCCGTGGGCGCGGTGACCGCGCTGTTCGTGTGGTGCCTCGTCAAGGTGCTCACGGGCAAGAAGAACCCCGATCACCTCGCGCACGTCGAGCCGATCGAGGCCAAGGACATCGACCGGCGCTGAGCCGGCCTACTTCTTCGCCGGGGCCAGCTCCTGACGCGTGGCGATCGGGACGTAGCCGATTTCGAGTCCTTTGGGAGGCGTGAGGACCTGCGCAGGATCGAGCGCGGCGAGTTTGCCGACGGTGGGCGGCGCGAGGTATTCGCGGTCCTTGGTCCAGGCGCGATGGAGCTTCTCGACCTTGACCTGCAGGGCTTCGCGCTCAGCCGGCGTCAGGTCGGCGTTGAGGATGGCGGGTTGATCGGCGAAGCGATACCAGTAATAGGTCACGACGCTGCCGTCGCCGAGGAACGCCTGGAACGGTCCGGCCTTGGGGCCCGGGATCTTCCAGGTCGTCTTTTCCCCGGGCTGGGTCTCGCGCGGCGCCTGCGGCTTCTCTTTCGGAGGAGCGAAAGTCATTTGAGTCAGGCCGGTGGCCGCGGGGACGTCCTTCGCCGCGACCGCGGACCAGCGGCCGTTCTTACCGAAAGAACCGAGACGATAATACTCCGGCAACGTCACGAGCCCCGGACGGGTGCGCGTGACCAGGTCGGCGTTCCATTTGTAGCCGTAGGTATGAGGGTCGGGGATATGGGGCGTCGCGAAGGCCTTCCATTCGAGGCCGGGCTT
>SYID01000166.1 GCA_005798925.1 Verrucomicrobiota bacterium | reverse complement strand
CTCGCCCGGCAAGTACGTCGCCCTCGAGGACACCCTCCGCGGCTTCGAGATGATCCTCTCCGGCGAGCTCGACCACGTGAACGAGAACGACTTCTACATGAAGGGCGGCATCGACGAGGTCCTCGCCGCTTCGGGCCAGTCCAAGAAATAAGCCCGATGTCCCTTAAGGTCGAAATCGTCACCCCTGACCGCCGCGCCTACGAAGGCACGGCGGACAAGGTGACCCTGCCCACCGCGCTGGGCAGCATCGGCATCCTGCCCGGCCACCAGCCCATCACCGCGGTCATCGCCGCCGGCGAGGTCATCCTGACGGTCGAAGGCAAGGTCACGCGCCTCGCCATCGACCAGGGCTTCGTCCGCGTCGTCTCCGACAAGGTCTCGGTCGTGACCGAAGCCGCCATCGACGAGACGAAGATCGACCTGAAGGCCGTCGAGAACGCCGAGGCCCGCGCCCGCGAGGCCGTCGAGGCCGCGCGCAACCAGAAAGATGTCGACCCGGTCGAGGTCGCGAAGATGGAGCAGATCCTCCGCTTCGCCTTGGTGCAGCGTCTCGTGAAGAGCCGCACTTCGCAGGGGATGACGGAGTAACCTGCCGTTTTTCGGCTAAACACCGTCGCAAGCGGAACTTGCCCCACCTTCCACGGTGGGGCAGAGTTCCTCCGTGATTAAGTCCGCGATCACGGTCTCGCTCGTCCCCCAAGCCAAGGGCGGCCCGTTCGTCTATTGGGACGGCCTCGCCCCCGCCGCGGCATCCGCCGCGAAGCTGGGATTCGACGCGATCGAGGTCTTCGCCCCGTCCGCCGCTTCCGTCGACCGCCCGGCGCTCCACGCGCTGCTGAAGCAGCACGGCCTCGCCGCCGCGGCCTTCGGCACCGGCGGCGGCTGGCTCGTCCACAAGTGGCACCTCACCCACGCCGACCCCGCGATCCGCGCCCAGGCCCGCGAGTTCATCCGCGCGATCATCGACGTCGGCGGCGAATTCAAGGCCCCCGCGATCATCGGCTCCATGCAGGGCAAGGCCGAGGCCGACGTCTCCCGCGACCAGGCGCTGACCTGGCTCGCCGAGGCGCTGACCGACCTCGGCTCCCATGCCGCCCGCCACGGCGTGCCGCTCCTCTACGAGCCGCTCAACCGCTACGAGACCAACCTCCTCAACCGCCAGTTCGACGCCGCGCAGTTCCTGGAAGCCCGCCGGATCGCCAACGTGAAGCTGCTCTGCGACCTGTTCCACATGAACATCGAGGAGGTGTCGAACGCCGCCACGCTCCGCGCCTGCGGACGCCACGTCGGCCACGTCCACTTCGCCGACAGCAACCGCCAGGCGATCGGCTTCGGCCACACGGACGCCGCCTCGGTGGTCGCCGCGCTCAAGGACATCGGCTTCGCGGGTTATCTCTCCGGCGAGATCCTCCCGCTGCCCGATTCCGAAGCCGCCGCCGCGCAGACGATCAAGGCCATCCGCGCCCATTTACCCCGCTAAGACCATGCTCAAGCACCAGCTCATCCATCCGAAGATCTCCGAAGTCCTCGCCCGCGCGGGCCATCACTCCGTGATCCTGATCGCCGACGGCAACTACCCCGTCTGGGGCAAGAAGGGCCCGAACGCCGAACTGGTCTCGCTCAACCTCTCCCCGGGCATCCCGACCGTCGCCCAGGTCCTCCGCGCGGTCCTCAGCGCCGTGCCGGTCGACGCCGTCAACACGATGGGCATCCCGCCTGATGATTCCTATGCGCAGAAGGGCGAGCCGCCCGTGTGGGCCGAGTTTCGTCAGGAAGTGAAGGCCGCCGGCCTCAAGCTCGAGCTGCAGCCGATCCTGAAGTGGGATTTCTACAAGGCCGTCGAATCCGCCGATCATATCCTTACCATCCAGACCGGCGACCAGGCGCTCTGGGGCAACGTGCTCCTCACCGTCGGCTGCCGCACCGCCTGAACTTTCGCCCTATGAAGACCCGCCCCCTCGGAAAGACCGGGATCGAACTCCCGATCCTCAGCTTCGGCGCCTCGTCGCTCGGCCAGGAATTCCGCAGCGTCGCCCTCGACGACGCCCTGAAGTCCGTCCAGGTCGCCCTCGACTGCGGCCTCAGCTTCATCGACACGTCCCCCTTCTACGGCCGCGGGATGTCCGAAGTGCTGCTCGGCATCGCCCTCCGCGGCGTGCCGCGCGACAGCTATAAGCTCTGCACGAAGCTCGGCCGCTACGACCTGACGCACTTCGACTTCAGCGCCAAGCGCGTCGCGGAGAGCATCGACGTCTCCCTCCACCGCCTCGGCACCGACCATCTCGACATCGTCCTCTGCCACGACATCGAGTTCGTCCCCATGCAGCAGATCGTCGACGAGACGATCCCGGCCCTCCGCAAGGCGAAGCAGGCGGGCAAGGTGAAGGCCATCGGCTTCAGCGGCTACCCGCAGAAGATCTTCCGGTTCATCTGCGACCAGGCCGAAGTCGACTGCGTGCTGAGCTACAACCAGCACACGCTCCAGAACACCCGCTTCTCCGACGAGACGGTGCCCTACCTGAAGGCCAAGGGCGTCGGCGTCATGAACGCCGGCCCTTTCAGCGCCCGCCTGCTCACCAACGCCCCGCTCCCGGCCTGGCTCAAGGAGCCGGAGGAAGTGAAGGCCGCCGCCCGCGCCGCCGCCGCCCATTGCGCCGCGAAGGGCAGCGACATCGCCAAGCTCGCCCTGCAGTTCTCGCTCCAGCACCCAGACATCGCCACGACCGTCTCGGGCAGCGCCAATCCGACGAACATCCGCAACTGGGCCAAGTGGGCCGCGGAACCGATCGACCAGCAGCTCCTCTCCGAAGTCCAGGCGATCTTCGCCCCGGTGAAGAATCTCGGCCACCTCGAAGGCCTGAAGGAGAACAACTGAGCCGATGAAGGCCATCCGTCTCGACCAGCCCGGCCAGTTCGCGCGCATCGACCTCCCCGAGCCGCCCGCGCCCGCGGCCGGCGAAGCGGTCGTCCGCGTGCACCGCATCGGCATCTGCGGCACCGACTACGGCGGCTACCTCGGCAAGATGCCGTTCTATTCCTACCCGCGCGTCCCCGGCCACGAGCTCGGCGTCGAGGTCCTCGCGGTCGGGGCGGGCGTGACGAACGTCAAGCCGGGCGACCGTTGCTCGGTCGAGCCCTACATCAACTGCCAGACGTGCTACAGCTGCCGCCGCGGTTTCACCAATTGCTGCGAGAACCATCAGACGCTCGGCGTGATGTGCGACGGCGGCATGGCCGAGAAGTTCCTGCTGCCGGCCCGCAAGCTCCACATCTCCACGAAGCTTTCCTACGACCAGCTCGCGCTCGTCGAGACCCTCGCCATCGGCTGCCACGCCGTCGACCGCGCCGCGCCCAAGCCGGGCGAGACGGTCCTCGTCATCGGCTCCGGCCCGATCGGCCTCTCGGCCGTCGAGTTCGTGAAGGTCTCCGGCGCGAAGTGCGTGGTGATGGACATGAACGCCGACCGGCTGAAGTTCTGCACGGACGTCATGAAGGTGGACGGCGTCATTTTGGCCAAGGGCGATGGTTCCGAGGTATCCGCGCTCGCGGCCCTCACCGCCGGCCAGCTGGCCGACGTGGTCATCGACGCCACGGGCAGCAACAAGTCGATGGTCGCCTGCTTCGCCTACGCCGCCTTCGCGGCTCGCGTGGTCTACGTGGGCATCACGCAGCAGGACCTCGTCTTCCCGCACGCGCCGCACCTGCACCGCCGCGAGCTGACCATCATGGCCAGCCGCAACGCCCACTCGAAGGACTTCGCCCGCATCATCCGGCTGATCGAAGACGGGGTGATCGACACGAAGCCGTGGATCACGCACCACGCGAAGTTCGACGACCTGATCGCGACCTTCCCGACCTGGCTCAAGCCGGAGTCCGGCGTCATCAAGGCGATCGTCGACGTGGTCTGACGCCATGCGCCTCGACGCCCACCAGCACTTCTGGTCCTACGACGCGGCGCAATACCCGTGGATCCCGCCGGGCTCCCCGCTGCACCGTAGCTGGTTGCCCGACGACCTTGCCGCGTTGCAGCAGCCGCTCGGCTTCGAAGGCTCCATCGCCGTACAGGCGCGTCAGATCGTCGGCGAATCCGACTGGTTGCTTTCCCTCGCGGAAAAGCATGCGAACGTGAAGGGCGTCGTCGGCTGGGTCGACCTGCGTTCCGACCGCGTCGAGGCCGACCTCGCCCGCCTCGCCGCCCACCCGAAGTTCGTCGGCGTCCGTCACGTCGTCCAGGAAGAGCCCGACGTGGACTTCATGCTGGGCAAGCATTTCCAGCGCGGGATTTCCAAGCTCCACGCCCACGGCCTGACCTACGACATCCTGATCTACCCTAAGCAGCTCGAGGCCGCGATCCGCCTGGCGGAGAACTTCCCGCTGCAGCCGTTCGTCCTCGATCACCTCGCGAAGCCGCACATCAAGGACGGCACCCTCGAGCCCTGGAAGTCCCAGCTCCGTCGGTTGGCCAAACTCCCGAACGTCCATTGCAAGGTCTCGGGCATGCTCACCGAAGCCGACCATAAGGCCTGGCGTGCCGAACAGTTCCGTCCGTATCTCGACACGGTCTTCGAGGCCTTCGGCCCGGCGCGCTTGATGTATGGCTCCGACTGGCCGGTCTGCCTCTTCGCCGGCAGCTACGAGCAGGCGTTCCGATTGGTCGACGACTACGCCCGTGGGCTGACCGACGCCGAGCGTGCCGGCCTCCTCGGCGGCAACTGCGCGCGGTTCTATGGCGTCCGTTAGCGGACCGCCCCCGCGGCGCCGTCACGTTTCGCTTTGAAGATCCAATCGGTCGCCGACATGTCGATGTCGAGTCCGCGCTTGGCGTTGAGCACCGCCGCGGGCAGCGGGCCTGTGCCGCAGCGGAAGAGCTTCAGACGCCCCGACCCTTCGAATTTGCCGTTCTTCGTGGTCTCGGACTTCGCCGGCTCGATCGCCAGGTACATGTCGAACACTCCTCCCGGGGTCTCGCCCATCAGCACCTCGAAGGCCACCAGCTGGCCCTTCACCGGCCTGATCCAGGGGCCGGCCCTCAGGCGGCCGAGCGAGCCGGGTCGGCGGTCGATCTTGAATTCGTCGGTGCAGGTCTGACCGAAGTCCTTGTAGCGGTTGTCGCCGCCGACCTCGACGCGCTCATAGCCGTCGTCAAGGGCGACCTTGCGATCCCAGCGCACGATGAGCCAGTCGTCGCCCGAGCCCACGAAGCGGAACGGCATCGAGCTCGGCGCCTCGATCATGCAGCGGTAATGAACCACCCAGCGAGAGGGCTTGACCTCCTTTTCCACGCCGAAGGCTTTCGGCGCGGCGTCAGCGCCTTGGGAAGGAATCCACAGCTGCGTGCTGACCAGCTGGTCCGGCGCCCGATAGAATCCCGAGAACCGCGACGTGCTCCAGCCTCCGTCGATGAAGGATTGCACCACCTTGCGGTAGGCGGGGACGGCGCCGGCGCCCGACATCGACGCGGTCGGCTTCAGGTCCTTCGACTGCTTGATGTCGTAGAAGGTGCCGATCATGCCGTCGAGCGAGCCGGCGCCGCCGCGAGCTCCGAACATCGAGACGAAGTTACGGCCGCCGCCGACGCCGGCTCCCTTGCCGGAGCCGATGCCGCCGCCGGAACCGCCGCCGAAACCTTTCGAAGCCCCGCCGCCGATCGCGCCGGCGGTGAGCAGGGGATT
>SYID01000165.1 GCA_005798925.1 Verrucomicrobiota bacterium | reverse complement strand
GGCTCCCGGCATCGCCTTGATGGCCGGACGGTTCGACGTGAAGGCCGTCGTCAAAGGCAACGCGGCCGAAAGCACCATCAGCTTCCTCGCCGTCTGGCGCCTCGAAAAGGGCGACTGGAAGTTCCTTGCCTGGCAGTCCTGCAAGGTCCCGCCGGCGACGCCCGCCAAGTAAGGTTATCCTCGCAACCGGAGGGGGTTTGGACTGTCTCAAAGGCAGCATGAACCCCCTGCTCGCTTCCGTCGTCGCCCTGTCCCTGGGCGTCGCCTCCCTCCTCGCCCCGAAGCCGGCCAAGCCGAAGGCCAAGGCCGACTACCCGAAGGCGCCGGCCCGTTTCGTCAACGACGGCAACCCGGACAACCTGAAGTCTCCGCTGCTGGTCAAACCCGACGAGAACATCGCCTACGGCCCGCACCGGATGCAGAAGATCTACTTCTGGCGCGCGAAGTCGGATCAGCCGACACCGCTGCTGTTCTACATCCACGGCGGCGGCTGGAACAACGGCGACCGCTCGTCCGTCAACGGCATGCTCAAGGAGGCCCTCGCCGCCGGCATCTCGGTCGTCTCCGTCGAATACCGCACCATCAAGGATTCCACCGAGGACAAAGTGGTGCCCCCGGTGAAAGGTCCGATGCTCGACTGCGCCCGCGCCCTTCAGTTCTGCCGCAGCAAGGCCAAGGAATGGAACCTCGACAAGACCAAGGTCGGCGCGGCCGGCGGCTCCGCCGGCGCCTGCACGAGCCTCTGGCTCGCCTTCCACGACGAACTGGCCGACCCGCAGAGCGCCGACCCGATCGCCCGCGAATCGACCCGCCTCACCTGCGCCGCCGTCCAGGTGCCGCAGACGACCCTCGACCCGAAGCAGATGCGCGAATGGACGCCCAACAGCCGCTATGGCGCGCACGCCTTCGGCATCAGCGGCGACGCCCAGAAGAAGGAATCCTCCTTCGACGCCTTCTACGCGGCGCGCGAGAAGATTATGCCTTGGATCAAGGAATACTCGCCCTACGAACTCGTCACCCGCGACGACCCGCCCGTCGGCCTCTTCTTCGGTACGCCGCCCAACCTCGGCAAGGACGAGCAGGACCCGACCCATACGGCGAACTTCGGCGCCAAGCTCAAGGAGCACTGCGACGAGATCAAGGTTTCCTGCGAACTGGTCTACCCCGGCGCCCCGAACGTGAAGCACGCCAGGCCGAACGATTTCATCAAAGCCCACCTTCGTCCCGAACTGAAATGAAGCACCTATTCCTCCTACTTTCGGCCGCCTGCGCCGCCACCTTGCTTGCCGCCGACACGGCCGCCCAGGCCAGCGCCGCGCCCAAAGCCGGCGACCCGGAATTCCGCAAATACCCTATCCCGATCGAGCCCGACGAGAACGTCTCCTACGGTCCGCACCGCATGCAGCGGATCTACTTCTGGCGGGCGAAGTCCGACCAACCGACCCCCCTGCTCTTCTACATCCACGGCGGTGGTTGGTCCGGCGGCGACCGCTCGGTGGTCCGCAGCATGCTCAAGCCGGCCCTAGACGCCGGCATCTCCGTGGTCTCGGTGGAATACCGCACGATCAAAGACTCCACCGCGGACGGACTCGTCCCGCCGGTGAAGGGTCCGATGTTCGACTGCGCCCGCGCCCTCCAGTTCACCCGCAGCAAGGCCAAGGAGTGGAATCTCGACAAGACCAAGGTCGCCTTGGCCGGCGGCTCCGCCGGCGCCTGCACGAGCCTCTGGCTGGCCTTCCATGACGACCTCGCCGACCCGCAGAGCGCCGACCCGATCGCGCGCGAATCCACCCGCGTGACCTGCGCCGCAGTCTCCGGCGCCCAGACGACCCTCGACCCGCACCAGATGCGCGCCTGGACGCCCAATAGCAAATACGGCGCCCACGCCTTCGGGATCGTCTGGGACCCGAAGAGCAAGGTCTCGACCTTCGACCGCTTCTACGCCGAGCGCGAACGCATCCTGCCGTGGATCAAGCAGTATTCGCCTTATGAACTCGTCAGTCGCGACGATCCGCCCGTCGGGCTCTTCTACTCCGCGGCCCCGAACCTCGGCAAAGACGAGAAGGACCCGACCCATACGGCCAACTTCGGCGTGAAGCTCAAGGAACACTGTGACGCCAACCAGGTTCGGTGCGACCTCGTCTACCCCGGCGCCCCGAACGTGACGCACGCCACCGACAGCGACTACATCAAGGCCTTCCTGCGGCCCGAATCGAAGTGAGGCTCTGCGCCCTCCTGCTCTCCGTCGTCGCCTTCGCCGCCGAACCAAAGTCCGTGGCGAAGCGTCCCTCCGCCGCCGAGGCCCGCGCGGCCGCGCTGAAGCTGGCCATCGATATCCCGAGCTCGAAAGACGGCTCCCTGCAGAAGGTGATTTATTGGCGACCGGAGTCCGCCGCGCATGACGCCACCGGCCCCGCCGTACCTCTGTTAGTCTTCCTGCACTCTTGGAGCGGTGGCTTCGAACAAGGCCCGCCATGGATCGATCAGGCCAAGAAGATGGGCTGGGTGCTCGTGGCCCCTGATTTCCGCGGCCCGAACAACCGGCCCGAAGCCTGCGCCTCCGACCTCGCCTCGCAGGACATCCTCGACGCCGTGGCCTACGCCCGTCGCGACGCCCGCATCGACGCCTCCCGCATCTACCTCATCGGCGGTTCCGGCGGCGGTCACATGTCCCTCGTCATGGCGGCCCGCGCGCCCGATCTCTGGGCCGGGGTGAGCGCCTGGGTGCCGATCACCGACCTCGGCGCCTGGCACGCCGAAAGCAAGGCCCGTAAGAACAACTACGCCAAGATGCTCGAGCAGTCCTGCGGCGGCCCGCCCGGCCCCGCGACAGAAGCCGAATACCGCCGCCGCTCCCCGCTCTTCCACCTCGCCGCCGCCAAGGGCGTGCCACTGGATATCAATACCGGCATCCATGACGGCCATACGGGCTCCGTGCCGGTCAGCCACTCGCTTCGCGCCTTCAATGTCCTGGCCGCGCCCGACAGGCAGGTTTCCGCCGACGCGATCGACTTCATGGTCCGTGAACGGAAGATTCCGGCGACCCTGGCGGCGGAGACCCAAGCCGACCCCGAACGCCAGAAAGCCGTGCTCTTCCGTCGTGCCTCCGGTAATGCCCGGGTGACCGTCTTCGAAGGCGGCCACGACTCCGAATCCTCAGCCGGAGTGCTGTGGCTTTCGCGTCAACGCAAAGGACAGCCGGCCGACTTCAGCCTCGGCGCGCCGCCCGGCCAGACCGGCGCCGCGACCGAAGTCTCGAAATAGCCTTACCATGAACACCCTCCGACTGCTCCTCGCCACCTGCGCCTGCGCCCTGGCTTTCGCCGCCGACCGTAAGCCCAACATCCTCGTCATCGTCAGCGACGACCATGGCTACGCCGACGTCGGCTTCAACGGCGGCAAGGCCGTGCCGACGCCCCACCTGGACGCGCTCGCCGCTTCCGGCGTGCGCTGCACCAGCGGCTACGTCTCGCACCCCTTCTGCTCACCCACCCGCGCGGGCCTGCTTACGGGCCGCTACCAGCAACGCTTCGGGCACGAGAACAATCCCGCGTACAATCCGAACGACGCCGTGGCGGGCCTGCCTCTGTCCGAGAAGCTGTTGCCGCAGTTCCTCAAAGAGGCGGGCTACCGTACCGGCTGGATCGGCAAGTGGCACCTCGGCGCGACGCCGGCGCACACCCCTTTGGCCCGCGGCTTCGAGCAGACTTACGGCTTCATCGGCGGCGGCCATTCCTTCTCCGGGTGGCCGATCGACGTGAAGAAGGAATACAACGTCCCGCTGAACCGCGACGGGAAGGCAACCACGGAAGTCCCCGCCCATCTGACCACGGCCTTCGGCCAGGAGGCCGCCGCCTTCGTCACCCGCAACGCCGGCGCGCCTTGGATGCTTTACCTGGCGTTCAACGCCCCGCACACCCCGCACATGCCCACGGCCGAACGCGAGAAACAGTTCGCGCATGTGAAGGACGCGACCCGGCGCAAGTGCCTCGCGCAGATCAGCCTGCTCGACGACGCCATCGGCGAGGTCACCCGCGCGCTCGCGGCCAGCGGACAGACCCAGGACACGCTGATCTTCTTCTTCAGCGACAACGGCGGCACCCCGCCCTCGCTCGGCGCCGACAACACGCCGCTGCGCGCCAACAAAGGAACGGTCTACGAAGGCGGCGTCCGCGTCCCGTTCGTCATCAGCTGGCCCGCCCAGCTCAAGGCCGGTTCGACCTACGATCGCCCGGTCTCCTCCCTCGACGTCACGGCCACGGCGCTCTCGCTGGCCGGCGTCGCCCTCCCCACCGAGCGCCGACTCGACGGCGTCAACCTGATCCCCTTCCTCAAAGGTGAGGCCACCGGCCTGCCCCACGCCAACCTCTTCTGGCGCACCGGCGGCGGTCAGAGCTACGCCGTCCGCTCCGGCGATTGGAAACTGGTCCGCAACGGCAAGCAACCCGACGAACTCTACGACCTGAAGGCGGACATCGGCGAAGCAAAGGACCTGGCGTCCGCCCGCCCCGAAGTCGTCGCCAAACTCTCCGCCGACCTGTCGGCCTGGGACAAGGAACTGGTCGCCCCGCTCTTCCAGAGCCCGAAGGGCGGCAAAACCCCCGCCAAGAAGCCGAAGAAATAGGCCCACGGTCCCCATGGAGGGGTTTCGTCGGCTTTTCCTCTGGTCGGGCTGGTGAGATTCGAACTCACGACCTCTTGCACCCCATGCAAGCGCGCTACCAGACTACGCTACAGCCCGAGAGAGGAAAGATTGGGTTAAGCCCCAGCCCGGCGGGGTTGTCAATCCGACAAACCCAGCCCCGCGGATTCTCGACATATCCGAGGGCTATCCCTAAGAATACGACATGAGCCGCACCCCCCTGCTCCTGCTTGCCTTGTTCGCCGCCGCTCTCGGCGCGGCGACCCGACCGAACATCGTCTTCATCCTGGCCGACGACCTCGGCTACGGCGAAGTCGGCTACAACGGACAGAAGATCATCCGCACCCCGAACGTCGACCGCCTCGCCCGCGAGGGCATGATCATGACCCGGCATTACTCCGGCAACGCGGTCTGCGCGCCGTCGCGCACCGTGCTGATGACCGGCCGTAATCCCGGCCACGCGACGGCCCGCGACAACGGCGACGTCGGCGACCGCGAGCAGTTCCCGTTGCCCGCCGGCATCGCCACCCTGCCCGGCACGCTCAAGCAGGCCGGCTATGCGACCGCCGCTTTCGGCAAATGGGGCATGGGCGGCTTCGACTCCACCGGCAGCCCGCTGAAGCAGGGCTTCGATCGCTTCCTCGGCGTGACCAGCCAGTGGGTCGCGCACAGCCACTACCCGCCTTTCATCCAGGACGACGGCAAGAAGGTGCCGCTCGACAACGGACCCGACGGTACGCCCGGCCACGGCGTCTTCCCGGCCGACGCCGACCCGCAGGACCCGAAGGCCTACGCCCCGTTCATCGGCAAGGACTTCCTGAGCGAACGCACCATCACCGGCGCCGAAGCCTTCATCCAAGCCAACAAGGACAAGCCCTTCTTCCTCTACTACGCCTCGCCCCTGCCGCACGTGGCCCTGCAGGTCCCGGCCGAGGAGCTGAAACAGTATGAAGGCGTGATCACCGAAGCCGCCCCCTACGCCCCGCAGAAAGGCGGCTATAGCCCCAACCGCACCCCGCGGACGACTTATGCCGCGATGATCTCGCGCCTCGACAAGGAAGTCGGCCGCATCCTCGCCGCGCTCGAGAAGGCCGGCGTCGCGGACAACACCATCATCGTCTTCTCGGGCGACAACGGCGCCACGCACGACGCCGGCGGGGTCGATACGAAATACTTCGATTCGGCCGGCGGCCTCAGAGGACTCAAGGGCTCGCTCCACGAGGGCGGCATCCGCGAGCCGACCGTCGTCCGCTGGCCTGCCGGGATCAAGGCCGGCACGCGCTCGCACCGCATCTCCGGCTTCGAAGACTGGTTCGCCACCTTCGCCGAAGTCGCGGGAGTGAGGATCGAAGCCGCGCCTAACCGGGCCAGCGAGAGCCTCGTCCCGGCGTTCAAGGGCGCCGATACCCCGCGGGCCGCCCCGCTCTATCGCGAGTTCCCCGGCTACGGCTCGCAACAGGCGATCTGGGACGGCAAGTGGAAGGCCATCCGCACGGACATGGCCAAGGCCATCAGGGCCGGCCAGCCCGTCGTCACCCAGCTCTACGACCTCGACGCCGACCCGAACGAGACGACCGACCTGGCCGCGAAATTCCCGGATGTCGTGAAGGAACTCGAAGCCAAGATGGCCGCCGCCCGCGTGCCGAATCCGGACTTCCCGCTCCCCGGTGTCGACCCGCTCCCCGCCGGCAAGGGCAAGAAGAAGGCCGCGAAGAAGTAAGGAGACGCAAAGACAACTTCAGGTGGCGGGTGGCGGGATTACTTAAGCTCAAAGGGAAACCGGAGACCGGATGGCTGTCTGGGGCCCTGAATCCATTCAGCCCTCCATTCAGTCCTCAACGCAGGGCTCCACTCAGTCCTCTGCTCTTCAAAGCTCCTCGATGCCTTCGCGTAGCTCAGCGGCCTTCTTCTTCACGGCGGCCTTCTCGTCGGGAGACATGTTCGCGGCCTGACGGACGGCCATGCCGATGCGCGGATTGTTCAGGAAGCGGTCCTGATGCCGAAGCCAGAAGTCCCAGTAGAGGGCGTTCAACGGACAGGCCAGCGGGCCGGTGCGGTCCTTGGGATCATACGGACAGCCGCCGCAGTAGTTCGACATCTTGGAGACATAGCTCGCGGCGCAGCAATACGGCTTGCTGGCGAGGAAGCCGCCGTCGGCATGCTGGCTCATCCCGATGACGTTCGGCAGCTCGACCCACTGGAAGGCGTCGATATACACGCCGAGATACCAGCGCTCGACCTCGGCCGGGTCGACGCCGGCGGTCAGGCAGAACGACCCGATGACCATCAGCCGCTGGATGTGATGCGCATACGCGGTGTCCAGCGACTGCCCCACGGAATGGCGCATGCAGTTCATCTTCACCTTGCCGGTCCAGAACCAGGACGGAAGCGTAAGCGTGTGGCCGAGGCCGTTGGCGTCGGCGTAGCCCGGCATCTTTGCCCAATAGACTCCGCGGATGTATTCGCGCCAGCCGATGATCTGACGGACGAAGCCTTCCGTGGCCGCCAAAGGATAACGCTTCGGATCGCGCGCATGCGCGTCGGCGGCGGCCTCGGCGACTTCCGCCGGCGTCAGCAGCTTCACGTTGAGGGCGAAGGACAACCGGGAGTGGAAGAGTCGATCCGAGGACGTGTGCATGGCGTCCTCGTAGTCACCGAAGTCAGGGAGCCCCCGCTCGATGAAGGCGTCCAGCTGCTTGAGCGCCTCCTTGCGGTCCCGCGGCCAAGGGAAGTCCTTCTCTGACGGCTTGCCCATGGTCTTCACCCCGGCGGCCTGGATCTCGTCCCAGATGGCGGAGTGGTCATGTGAGACGTCCCAGGACTTGGGCGGAGGCGGCGTGCCCTTCCAAGGCTTCCGGTTCTCTTTGTCGTAATTCCATTCCCCGCCGGCCGGCGTGCCGTCCTCCTCCATCAGCAGGCGCGTCCGGACGCGCATCTTCCGGTAATACGATTCCATCAGCCAGCGCTTGGCGTCCTTCTGGAAATGGGCCGCCACGCCGCCGCGTCCGTCGAGGAAGTGCTCGGAACTGACGCACGCCGTGACCAGACCGCACCCGGCCGCGAAGGCCCGCAGGTCTTGGTCAAGCCGCCACTCATCGGGCTCCTGATATTCGAATCGAGCGGCCTTGGTCTCCTTGAAGACCCGGCTCAGGTTCTCCGCGAAAACATGCCGGTTGTCCTTGTCCCCGAGACGGAAGTAACGGACCTGGTGGCCCTGCTTGGTCAGCAGTTCGGCCATGCGGCGCATCCCGGCGAAGATCGCGATGACCTTCTGGGCGTGGTGCACGACGTAATCCGTCTCCGAGCGGACCTCCATCAGGACGTAGGTCACGGACGCATCCTTCTTCCCGAACCAGGAATGCTCCGGATTCAGCTGGTCGCCGAGGATGAGACGGACGGTGTGGGCCACCCCCGCAAGGGAAGACGAATCCCCCTGCTGGCAAGCGAAGCGGACAGGTAGGGACGGCACCACGTGCTGTCCTAAGCTAATCAGATTGCCCGCGGCTACCATGGAACTTACGTTCGGCCTATGGGGAAAATCGCCCGTTTCCTAGCCGTCGCCATCGGCCTAATCGCCTCGCTCTTCGGCCCAGCATGCGACCCTTGGGTGACGGAACATGGCGACAAACAAGCCAAAGGCGAAAGGGCCATGGCTCTGCTCGGATCTCTTTTCCTCGGCACCTTGGTGATCATCGGGACTTGCGCTTACCATGAATGGGTCAACCCGCTCGGGAGCGGCCTGTTCGTCACCATGATCATGCTTTCGGTGCCCGTCGGCATCGTGCCCTACATCCTCTGGGACCGCGGCATCAGCCGCCGCGAACGCGAACGAACCGAAGCGACCCCACAGTCGACGACGGAATCCTGAGGCACGGTTTGCGTCGATCATTCGCCCTGCTTCAATGACAGGCATGCCAGGCGTCAAAAAAGAGAACCTTCCGGCCAAGACCTGCCCGACCTGCCAGCGCCCCTTCCTCTGGCGCAAGAAGTGGGCCCGCTGCTGGGATGAGATCCGCTTCTGCAGCGACGCCTGCCGCAAGGGCACCCCGCGCGGCAAGGCGCAAAAAAGCCCGGGGTCTCCGGGCTGATTGAAACCTCGGGCCCACCGGCCCTCAGGTCCTCGTGTCCTCGCTTACTTAGGTCCGCCCTGGCGACGGGTGCCCGGACGACCGAAGGGTCGGTAGTTGCCTTGGGAAGCGCGGTAGCCGCCGTGACGGCCGCCCTGCGGGCGGCCTTCGCGTTCGCTGTGGTGGGCGCCGGCGCGGGGGTCCTGGTGACGCTGGAAATCTTCCGGGGTGCGGGCCGGGGCCTGCTGGGTGTAGTCGAAGCCCGGGAGCTTGCCGCAGTGCAGGTGCTTGCCGACGATGCGCTCGAGGCGACGGAGCTCGCCGAGGTCCTCGCGGGTGACGAAGGTGATGGCGGTGCCGGTCGCGAGCGCGCGGCCGGTACGGCC